>JBIJDI010000013.1:0-16573 GCA_044344235.1 Sulfuritalea sp.
CGCGCCGACGAAGGCGCCGAACAGCATGCCGAGACTGATGTAGATCTTCCAGTAATCCGCATGCGGCGGAAAGACCACGCTCCAGAAGGGGATGCGCTGCAAATCGTCACCAAGCACGGCCTGGGCCATGAGACCGGTCATCATCGTCTCGCCACCGCCCACGGTCCACGCCCCCATCAGCAGGAACATGAAAATGTCGAGCACCGCGATCGCCGAAAGCGCAATGATCGGGTCCAGAGTCTTGCGAAAGAACTCCATGCCTGCCTTCCTCCTGTGTGCGTCCGGCTCAGAGTGGCCGACGCCTTGTTGTGGGAAAGATTCTGCGGCATCCGCCGCGCCTGAGGTAGTATTTATTGCAAACATTTTGCCAGTCTGACGCCAGGCTGGCGGGAAGGATGAAATGACCATTTATAAGGAATCGCAGGGAATACTCGATCACATGTTCAACGCCTGCACCACGGCGCAGATCAGCGAGTTCATCCCGGAAAAGCGCGGCTTTCGCCTGCACGGCCACAGCACCACGGTCACCTTGGAGCGCGCCTTCTGGAACGTACTCGACGCCATGGCCGAAGACTGCGGCCTGCCCGTGCCGCGCCTGATAGAGCAGGTGCTCGACAGTTGTCTGGTCGCCAACGACAAGAATCTGTCCTCCTGCCTGCGCGTGATCTGCCTGAAATACCTGAACATCTATGCCACGGGTGGCGCAACAGCCGCCCCGGCAGATTGCTGCGTTGTGCCGGGCGCCAAAAAGAACGGCGAGCCCGGGTAGGGCTCGCCGCGGATTCAAAGCTCGAAATCGGCGTCGTAAGGTTTGGCGCCCTTGACCACCGGCAGGGTCAGGGTGCGGTCCCAGTCGCTCCAGCCGCCGTTGTAGACGCGGATATCCTTGTAGCCGAGCGCCTTGAGTTGCAGCCAGGTCAGGGTGGAACGGAAGCCGTCGTGGCAGTAGGCGATGACGGTGCCGTCCCGCGGCACATCCTTGTAGACCGCGGCCAATTCGGCGATTGATTTCCACTGCTGCGACTGGCCATCGACGCCCTGTAGGCTGACAATGTTGATCGCGCCCGGAATGTGGCCGCCCTGCACCGAGTGCTGGATGCGGCTGCCGTCGTACATGTCCGCCGGCCGCGCGTCGAGCAGCGTGATATTCGACACTCGCTCGGCGACGACGCGGCGATAGACGTCGTTCCAGCCGACCATGCTGGTGGCCGGTGCGGCTTTCAGGGTCGCCTTGCCCGGCAGACGTTTTGTGGTCGGCGCCTTGGTCAGTTCGTTGAATCCAGTCCAGCCGATGGCGCCACCATCGAGCAGCTTGACGCGCTTCATGTCGAAGCCGTAGAGGTCGAGCAGGAACACCACGCGCGAAGCCAGTGCGGTGGATGAGTCGTCATAGACAACGATGGTCGAGTCGTCATTCACGCCCCAGCGCCGAAGCGTCGCCTGGAAAGCCGCGCGCGAGGGAAAGCGCATGATCGGCATTTCGTCGTTGGCGCCGAGATCGGCGAAGCGCTGTACCGGCACCGCACCCGGAATGTGTCCGACCGTTGCATGACGATGCGGGTGATAGCGGACTTCGAGTACCACCAGTTTCGGATCCTTGATCTTGTCGGCGAGCCAATCGGCATCGACCAGAAAATCGGGCTTCCCGGCAGCGACGGCCAGGCCGGCGAACAGGCCAACACAAATCAGCATCAGCCATTTTCTCAATTCATTCTCCTCGGATGAGTTTTGCCGCAATGTAAGTAACAAGAACCGCGACGGCCATCAAGCCGAATGCGATGCCGACCTGGCTGACCCGCTCGGGAGCGATCAACAGCAAGGCACCCAGCTCCAGCATCATCACGCCGGACATCAGCTTCAACAGGCGGCCTTCGCGTTCGCTGAGCTTGCGCGCGCCGAGGCTGCGCGCGAAGACCACGACAATGACAGCCAGCGGCAACACGTAGATCAAGTTGTAGAAAGCCAGGTAGCCATAGCGCGCAGCGGGCGACAAATCGGCCAGCGTCAGCAGCCGCGTATAGACCATGGGAAAACCGGCGGTGCACAGCAACTCGTAAAAATTGGCGGCGATGGCCAGAAAGGCCGTGGCGGCGATCATCACCGGCAGATTTTCGGCGCCGAGGATGTTGCGCGTGCGGCGGAAGATGTCGGGCTTTCTCGATTCGGGGATCGACAGCGTGAGCCCCTTTTCGAAGACGAAGAAGTCCTTGACGTTCACCGCGCCGACGAACACCGCCAGTGCGCCGGCGGCCAGCGTCACCCAGGCCAGATGACCGAAGAGCTGGAAGACATTGAGCCAGGCCGCCATGAAGGCGAAATACATCAGGCCGGAAATCGTGACGAAGACACCGCCGATCACCAGCATGCGCGTGCGGCTCTTCTGGTGAGCCATCATCGAGAGCAGGAACAGCAGCACGAAGAAGGCGCAGGGGTTGAAGGCATCGAGCCCGGCCAGCACCAGCGTCAGCGCGGGTAGCGACAGGCGGGCGGGGTCCAGCGCGCCGAACAGCGGCAGACTGATCGGTGCGGCCGCCGGGGCCTGCGCGCGGGTCGGTACGCCGCCAGCGACACGCGCGCGGCAGTCGTCGAGGCGACTGCGTATGGTCGCCCCGGTAGTCTCGTCGCCATCCCAGCCGACATGCATTTCGCCGCAGAACAGCAGCGCTGGAACGCTGGCGGCATCTTCACCGAGCGTGCGTGCCATGGCCTGGTACTGCTGCACATTTTCCGGCTGGCGCGAGAGTTCCAATGAGTGCAGCCTGACCCACGGCCGCGCCTGCGGAATTGCCTCGATGTAGGGATGCGCCGCCGTGCAATGCGGGCAACTCAGCGACCAGAAAAAGTAGATCTGCACTTCCGGCTGGCCGTCGGCGCCGCTGCGCAGCCAAGGGTCTTCGGCGCTGGCGGGCAACGACACGAAGGCCAGCAAGCTGGCCAGCAGCAAGGCGTGCAGCGCAGCGACCATGCCGGTTGCCCTCATGAAATATCCCGGCCTTCGCCTGCCTCCTCGACCGTCCGCCCGTCGCGGATGTGATAGATCCGCTTGAAGGTGGGAATGATCTTTTCGTCGTGGGTGACGACGATGATTGCGGTCTGGTACTGGCTGGCCATCTGGTTGAGGATGCGCACCACGGCCAGCGCCCGCTCGCTGTCGAGCGGCGCGGTGGGTTCGTCGGCGAGTATCACCGGCGGCTGGTTTGCGAGGGCACGCGCAATCGATACGCGCTGCTGCTCGCCGCCGGAAAGCTCGCTCGGCTGCGCTTTGGCGCGATGCGCCACGTCGAGCGCCTGCAGCAACTCGAGCGCGCGAGCGCGCGATGCTCCGTTCGCGCGCCCCGCCAGCATGGGCAGCAGGGCCACGTTGTCGGTGACGTCGAGAAAGGGGATCAGATAGGGGGCCTGAAAAATGAAGCCGATGCGGTCGCGCCGCAGCGCGCGCAGGTCCTTCGTTTTCCAGCCGCCATCGTCGCTGTCGTAGATCACTTCGCCGCCGAGGGTCATGCGGCCGCGCGTCGGTTCGATCACCGCGCCGAGGCACTTGAGCAGCGTGGTCTTGCCTGATCCGCTGGGTCCGACCAGGCCGACCACTTCGCCGGGCGCGATGCTCATGTTCACTTCCTTCAGCGCATCGACGGCGGTGTCGCCCTCTCCATAGCGCTTGCTGAGGCCTTCGATGCGAATTCCCTGGTCCATCTCAGCCCCCGATCGCCGTGGCCGGATCGACCTTGAGCGCGGCGCGGATGGCCAGCGTACTGGCCAGTGCGCACACCACCATGACGATGACAAAGGCGCGCATCGCATCGGCGGTCTCCAGCAGTACGTACTTCGGAAAGGCCGGCGCCCAGATCGTGGCGGAGATCTTGCCCACCACGAAACCGATCAGGCCCAGCCCCATCGCCTGCTGCAGGATCATGCCGGCGATGGTGCGATTGCGCGTACCGATCAGTTTGAGTACCGCGATCTCGCGGATCTTGCCCAGCGTCATGGTGTAGATGATGAAGGCCACGATGGCCGCGCTGACGATGGTCAGGATCACCAGGAACATGCCGATCTGTTTGGCCGAGGTGGCGATCAGCTTGGCGATCAGGATCTCTTCCATCTGCTCGCGGGTGTAGGCCTGCAAATGTTTCCAGCGGCGGATGTCCTGCGCCACGGTTTCCGCCGTGTCGCCAGCGCCGACTTTTACCAGCACGGCATTGACGCTGTGATTGATGGTCTGCGCGGCATTCACCGCGTCGAGCAGACCGGGCACGCCGGGACGATTCAAGCCGGGGTTGCCGGCGGTTCGGGCGCGATCGCTGACGATGGCATCGTTGTCCTTGAGGAACTGCGCTTCCTGTGCGTCCTTCAGCGGAATGAAGACCATCGGGTCGCCGCCGGAGGACACCATGCGTCGCGTCAGGCCGACCACTTCATAGTCGTGGCGGCGGATGCGGATGCGCTCGCCCAGCCGGAAGCCGGTCTTGACGTCGGCGATGGCCTCGTAGTGGCCGCGCAAAAGACGCCGCCCGGCCAGCAGATAGGCCGGCTCGCCGGGTTGGCCCGGTTCGAAGCCGACGACCATGGTGCGCTCGTCGGTATCGCCATGGCGCACCTGCATGGTCAGATAGGTGACGCTGGCGGCCTGCGCCACGCCGGGCAGGCCGAGCACGCCGCGATACACGTCGTCCTTGATGCTGGACGCTTCGGCGTACGGCCCTTGCGTGTCCTTTTGCACCACCCAGATGTCGGCGCCGCTGTTGGTCAGCAGTACTCGCGCGTCATCGACCATGCCGCGATACACACCGGCCATGGTCAGCGTGGCGCCGATGAGCAAACCCAGCCCCATTCCGGTGAGGACAAACTTGCCCCAGGAATGCAGGATGTCGCGGCCGGCGAGACTGATCATGACAGACTCATTTTTCAGCGATGGCGGAAACCACCTTGATGCGGCTGTCCTCGACCAGATCGCGCTCGCTGTGCACGATCACTGCTTCGCCTTCCTTGAGTCCGTCGAGAATCTGCACGCTACCGTCAGCACCGCTGGTGCCCGCCCTGACCACAACGAAGCTCAGTTTGTCGGTGGCCTGCACCCAGACGCCGGTCTTGCCGCCGCGCTGGCGCAATGCTGCGCTGGGTATCGCCAGCGCCTGTTTGACAGCCGGCAGGCGCAGAGTGATCTCGCTCATTTCGCCGACGGAGACATCCACCGGCGGGGTGTCGAAGGCCACCAGCGCAATCCGCTCTTCGGTAACGCTGTCGCTGAGCATTTCGATGCGCGCAACTTTTCCGGCCAGCACCTGGTTCGGCCGCGAGCGCAGGACGATCTCGGCCGGCAAACCCACTTGCAGGCCTGCCGAGCGATTCTGATCGAGGCGCAACTTGATCCACAGGCTGTCGGCCGCAATCATGCGCAGCACGGCTTGCCCGGCAACCACCGTCGAACCCGGCTCGGCATCACGCGCGGTCACCACACCATCAGCCGGCGCCAGCAGGCGGAGGTTGGCGCGTTGCTGTTGCGCGCCGTCGCGTTCGGCATTGAGCCGGGCAAGGTCCTGCCGCGCACCGGCCAGTGCAGATTCTGCGCCGGCAAACTGGGCCTCAGCGGATTTCAGCTCCTGCGACTTGCCTTCGGTCACGCTGGAGCTGACAAAGCCCTTTTGCCCCAGATCGTCGTAGCGGCGTGCATTGGCGCCGGCCACTTCGCGCCGCGCGATGCTGTCGGCAAGCTGCGCGGCAGCGGTATCGACCGCACTCTTCGCCCGGTTGGCGGCCGCATTCGTCGCCGAAAGACGCTGGTCGAGGTCGACCGGATCCATCTCCGCCAGCAACTGGCCCGCTTGCACCACATCGCCGACATCCACCACCACCTTGCGAACACGACCGGCGCTGGTTGGGCCGACCAGATAGCTGCGGCGCGCTTCGACGACACCTATGCCGAACAGCATCGGCGCCAGGTCGGCGCGCGCCACGTGTGTCACGGTAACGCGGACCGGCGCCAGCGGCCCGCTGCGGGCCACGACCCAGACGAAAGCGGCCACCAGCGCAACGCCGGCGAGAATGAAACCGGCGCGCCGGCTAAAGGGGAGTTTCATGATGGCTTACGGGTGAGGTTGAAAGAGTTTGCCGCTGGCCACGCCGCCGATGGTCTTGAGCAGCGTCAGGGTCCAGATGCCGGCGAGCAGCACCCAGGCTAGCCATCCGAAAGCCAGCGGCGTAGTCAGGCCGGTTACCTCGCTCAGACGCTGGCTGCCGAGCGTGAACGCGCCCAGCGGAAAGGTGAAGGCCCACCAGGTCAGCGAGAACGGCAGCGGCGCAATCTTTCTGACCGACCAGGTGAACAGCAGCGCCAGCACCAGCCAGAAGGCGCCGAAGCCCCAGATCAGGAACACAGCCATCAGATACGCAGATTTGTCACCGGCAAACGGCGTCGCAGCGACAAGATTGAGCAGGCTGACCACGGTCACGCCCACCGGCGCCAGATTGATCCAGAAGGTCGGCGCCATCGTCGCCGGCAAACGCTTGTGCACGTAGAAGCGATGGAAGGCCAGCGCGAGCAATGCCGTGTACATGAAGATGCCGGCGCCGAGGCCGATGCCGTTGATGGTCAGCGCCAGATCGCGCAGGGCTTCGGGCTGGACGGCAAGCAGCGGCCCGCCGGCCACCGGAATCACCACCATGCCGACCGGCGGAATGAAGATACCCGGCGTGATGTGATCGAGATTGACGTGCTCGCCCTGCAAGATCGAGAGCAGCACGGCCAGCGTCAGGCTGAACAGCAGCGCCACGCCTACCCACCAGGCGATCAGCGCCAGCGATTCGTGGCCGCCGAAGGCGCGCAGTTGTCCGGCCAGCACCAGCAGGGCAATGGCATAGGAAGGATAGAAGTTGGCCGCCACCGGATGCTTGAAAGTGTTGGCCACCGCGGGCCACGCCATGACCCAGCGCAATAGCCAGGGGATGCTGATCAGCACGAACAGCGCCAGGTTGAACCAGTGCAGCGCCCAGGCGATGCCCGCCAGCATGGGCAACTGATGGGAAAAATGCAGCGTCGCCAGGGCGAAGGCGCCGGTGCCCATGACGGCGGCAGGCCAGCCGGGGGCGAAGGTCTTGACGATGAGCGGGAAGCTGACGGGGACGGGTGCGGTGGGTGCGTTCATGTCTATGGACCAGGCAATGGCGGGGCGCAGCCATGATCGAGTCCGTCGAGTTCGATCTGGATCGTGGGATGCGTGATTTCGAAACGATCGTGCAACTGGTGCGCAAGTTGCCCGAGAAATGCGTCGCCCGGATGCCCGTCGGGCATGACTAGGTGCGCCGACAAGGCGATGTCGGTGGTGCTCATGGCCCAGACATGCAGGTCATGCACGTCCGCGACACCGGGCTGGGTGCGCAGCAGGGCATCCACGTCGGCAAGGACGACGCTTTCCGGCACGCCGTCGAACAGCAGGTGCAGCGATTGGCGGAACAGACCCCATGTGCCGGCGATGATCACCAAAGCGATGGCCATGCTGGTCACCGGATCGAGCCAGGCCCATCCGGTCCACAGATACAGCGCGCCGGAAGCCACCACGCCGAGCGAGACAAGGGCATCAGCCGCCATGTGCAGGAAGGCGCCGCGGATATTCATGTCGGTCTTGCTGCCCGCCATGAACAGCGCAGCGGTCGCGCCATTGACCAGCACACCGATGGCGGCGATGGCCATGATCGTGACGCCGTCGGTCGGCACCGGCGATTGCAGGCGATGCGTCGCCTCCCACAGTAGCGAACCCATCGCCACCAGCAGCAGCACCGCATTGGCGAACGCGGCAAGAATCGAGGCACGCTGCCAGCCGTAGGTATAGCGGTGATCCGGCTGCCGGCCCGCGACCAGCGACGCAGCCCATGCCAGCACCAGCCCGGCGACATCCGACAGATTGTGTCCGGCATCCGCCAGCAAGGCCAGGGACCCGACGCGCCAGCCATAGACCGCCTCAACCACGACGAAGCCGAGGTTCAGTGCGATGCCGATGGCAAAGGCCCGACTGAATGAAGCCGGGCCGTGATGGTGTGTGTGTTGGCTCATCGTGGTGAAGGCAAAACCGGCCAATTCCGGGGCAGACAGCAACCCGGAATTGGCCGGCTCATGCGATGGACACCGATTACTTGTAGAAGCCGCGAGCCTTCATGCGGTCACAGCCGTTGTTGCGCGGCGCCGGCAGGGTCACACCCTTCTCCTTGGCGCGAACTTCCATGGCCTTGTGATGCTCGTCCTGAACAGCCTTGCATTCATCGTAGGTCTTGGCGCCGCGCATCTTGCCGCTATGCGCCGTGCGCTCTTCGGCACTCATCAGCTTCCAGCCGGGCGTGTTGTCCTTGTTGAAGTTGAAGCGCTGCGCCTTGGCAGCGCCCGGGCCCATGCCTTGACCCGGACCCATACCTTGGCCCATACCCATACCTTGGCCCGATCCCGGCCCCATTCCTGAGCCGGGGCCCATGCCCTGCCCGCTGGCGGGCTGCGAGAAAACCGGCGTTGCAAGCGATGCGCCAAGCACGGCAAGCAGCGCAATGTATGTAAGTTTCATGATGACTTCCTTTCGGTTGAGTGAAATCCATCGATCGAGCTTCTACTCGAAGGTAATATTAGCATAGCCTGATGTACCGGATATTCAAGGCGTCGATTGTGAGGATTTGTAACACGCTCAAAACCAGCTTTCGACCTTGGCCCGCGACGGCACGCCACCGGCATGGACCACCTTGCCGTCGATCACCACGCCGGGCGTGGACATCACGCCATGAACCATGATCTGCTGCAGGTCTTCAACTTTTTCGAGCTGGATTTCGATGCCTTTGGCCTGCGCAACCTGATCGATCAGCTGCAGTGTGTTCTTGCAGTTGGCACAGCCGGTGCCGAGGACTTTGATGATCTTCATCGCGACCTCACAAGACTAGATTGAAGACATAGCCAACGATCAGAATGCCGAGCGCAACTACGCCGGCGAAAGTGGCAATCAGCGGGACCTTGAGCACCTTGCGCAGGATGATCATTTCCGGCAGCGACAGGGCAATCACGCTCATCATGAAGGCCAGCACGGTGCCCAGCGCAGCGCCTTTGCCGATCAGCGCTTCGACGACGGGAATGATGCCGGCGGCGTTGCTGTACATCGGCACGCCGATCAATACGGCGGCCGGTACCGACCACCAGGGGGCGTCCTTGCCCATGATCGAGGCCATGAAATCCTGCGGCACATAGCCGTGGATGGCAGCTCCGACGCCGATGCCGACGAGGATGTAGGGCCAGACCTTGCCGACGATATCCTTGACATGAGCGACTCCGGCATCGATGCGCTCGGCCCAGTGCAGCGCCTCGCCCGCGTATTCCGCCGACTGGCTGGCCTGCATGGCGCGCACCCAGTCCTCCAGATGGCGCTCCATGCCGAGTTTGCCGATCACCATGCCGGCCACGATCGCCACGGTGAGACCCAGCACCAGATACAGCCCGGCGACTTTCCAGCCGAACATGCCGAACAGCAGCGCCAGCGCCACCTCATTCACCATCGGCGCCGAAATCAGGAAAGAGAAGGTCACCCCCAGCGGCACACCGGCCGAGAGAAAGCCGATGAAGAGCGGCACTGCCGAGCAGGAGCAGAACGGTGTGACGATGCCCAGGCTGGCCGCCATCACATTGCCGACGCCGAGGCGCTTGCCGGAGAGCATCGCCCGCGTACGCTCGGGCGAGACGAAGGTATGCACCACGCCCATCAGGAAGACGATGCCGGTGAGCAGCAGCAACACCTTGGGCGTGTCGTAGAAGAAGAAATGCACGGCTTCGCCCAGATGCGTCTGCCGCGTCAGGCCCAGCGCGGCAATTGCGGTGTCAGCAAAGGGGATCAGGCTGGCATATGCAACACCCCAGCCGACGAAACCGAGGATCAGCCAAGCCCAAGGCGGTCGGCGGGCAGCGGTGTCGCTATCGGTCAATGCATTCATGATGACCTCAGGCAACGCAGCGCTCAGGGCGTCCGGCCATGGTTTTCAAGCGCTTCAGGTCCGCCTTGAGTTCCGGCACGACACCGGCCGCCAGGGCATCGAGCAGAATCGCGGTCCATGCCGGCAGCGGCTCCGCCAGCCGATAGAACATCCATGTGCCTTCGCGGCGCGGCAACACGATGCCGGCATCCTTGAGAACGCCGAGATGGCGCGAAATTTTCGGCTGGATGTCATCGAGCGCGGCGGTGAGTTCGCAGACGCACAGTTCGCCCTGATTCACCAGCAAGGCAAGAATGCGCCGACGCGTGGCGTCGGCAAAGGCATCGAATACGGGTTGAGCATCCATGTGCTGAATATACGCCTTTGCGAATATATGCGTCAACGAATATTCACCGGAACGGGTGATGGACAGGCAAAATCGGGGCATGGTCAGTCGTCGACAATTCCTGTGGGGGGATTTCAAGGCCCGCCGCACCCCGCAGCGCCCGCCCTGGGCCCGCCCCGAGGAGATCTTCCTCGCCGAATGTTCGGGCTGCGGCGAGTGCATTGCCGCCTGCCCGACACGAATCATCGTCCAGTCCGGACGTTATCCCGAGGTGGATTTCAAGCGCGGCGAATGCACCTTCTGCGGCGCCTGCGCCGCTGCCTGCAAGGATGGCGCCTTGCGCCGCGACGCGTGCCCGGACGGACCGTGGGCGATCAAGGCGCAGATCGCCGAAAATTGCCTGGCGAAAAAAGGCGTGGAGTGTCGGGTGTGCGGGGATCCCTGCCCGGTGGCGGCCATCCGCTTCAGCCCGCGCCTTGGCGGGCCACCGGTGGCGGCGGTGGATACCGGTTCATGCACGGGCTGCGGCGCCTGCGTGGCGCCGTGCCCGGTAGCAGCAATCAGTCTGGCGTGACGCCCGGCGCGGCAATCGCGTCGTCGGGCGAAGCTGCTTCCTACTTGATGTTGCCGATGAAGCGGTTCTCGACCAACGCCGGGGCATCGACCTGGGCCACATGGCAACTGGTGCACACATGACGCGAGGCATCGAAGGCCTTGGTCGCGGCCACGAAGTGGCTGTCGCCCAGCTTGGGCGAGTTCTTCTTGACGTAGTTGGCCGGACCGTGGCAATCCATGCACTGGTTTTCGGTGAGCGTTACCTCGTCGAAATTGTCCACCGCATGCGGGATCACCGGCGGCTGCTCGGCGTAGGTGCGGGCCACGACAGGCTGCGTGCCCGGCCGCGAACCCATGTATTTGAGCGGCGCCGGGGCCTTGTCCGGCGCATTGACCTCGCTGCCGCGCATCGAGACGAGAGGCTCGTAGCTGGCGCAACCGACGATGACGGTCAGCAACGATGCGAGAAGGATGGTGACGGTTTTCTTCATGATGGACTCCCCAGACGAGATTGAAGGTTGATCACTTTGGCACCGCTTGCGGGGCGCCGGTTACGGATACGACAGGTGTATTGAAACGGGTGCCGAAGGCAAACACATCCTTCGAGCAGACATCGATGCAGCGACCACAGTTGGTGCAGTTGGCTTCCAGAATCAGTGGTGGCGTGCCGGCTATGGCTTTCAGCGCCGGCCGGATCACCTGCGGTTCCGGACAGACCGCGAAACAGTCCATGCAGTCGTTGCAGGCGGCGCGCGCCGGCAACTTGATGCGAGTCAGCGAGAACCTGCCGACCAGGCTGTAGAACGCGCCCACCGGGCACAGGTGCCCGCACCAGCCGTGGCGCATGACGAACAGGTCGAAGAGAAACACGGCGAGCAACACCGCCCAGGCCAGACCGAGACCGAAGATCAGCCCGCGATGCATCATCGACACCGGATTGACCATCTCCCAGGCAATGCTGCCTGTTATCGCCGCGACCGCCAGCGTCATGCCGAGCATCCAGTAGCGTGTCGGACGGCTGATATGGGCACTGCCCTTCAGCCCCAGTCGCACGCGCAGCCAGTAGGCGAAATCGGTCAGCAGGTTGACCGGGCACACCCACGAGCAATAGCTGCGGCCGCCGACCAATAGATAAAACAGCAGCGCGATGGCCGCACCGGTCAGCGCCAGCTTCTCCGGCATCTGCCGCGCCAGCATCGACTGCAAAATGATGTAGGGATCGGTCAGCGGCAGGAAGTTGAGCGTGTAGCTGAAATTCAGATTGCCCTTGACGATCCACCAACCGAACCACGGACCAACGAGAAACAGCAAGAGAATGCCAATCTGGCTGCCGCGGCGCAGGATCAACCACTTGTGCGCGGCCAGCCAACCTTTCGCGGCAACGGCTTCGGCTCCGGGACGCAAAGGCATGCTCATAGCTGATTCCCCTGCTTCGCCTTGGGCAAGCCGACAGGCCCGGGAGAAGTCGGCGCTGGCGAGACGGCGCCGGGACTCCCTGAAAGACCCTTGCCGCTTTCATACTTCATGCCCTGGGGCATGTTGTATTGGTGTTCGACGTCCGGCGCCACCAGGCTGCCGCCGGCCTTTTCCTTTTCCACCCAGCCCAGGCGATAGTGCGCACTCAATTGGCCCTTGGCCATGTAGAGCGGCAACACCTTGATCGAGGCCACCTCGGTGGGACAGGCCTTCTCGCACTTGCCGCACCCGGTGCAATGATCGGAATGCACCACCGGAATGAACAGCGTGTGCTTGCCGGTACGCGCATTGGTTTGCGGTTCGAGCGTGATCGCCTTGTCGATCACCGGGCAGACGCGGTAACAGATGTCGCAGCGCAGGCCGAGGAAATTCAGGCAGGTTTCGTGGTCGACCAGCACCGCCAGGCCCATTTTCGACTTGTTGATGTCTTTCAGCGAGTGATCCAGCGCCCCGGTGGGGCAGGCCTTCACGCATGGAATGTCCTCGCACATCTCGCAGGGCAGCTGGCGCGCGACAAAGTAAGGCGTGCCGGTCGACAGGGGCTCTTCCGGCTTGGCCAGATGCAGGATGTTGAAGGGACAGTCGCGTACGCACATCCCGCAGCGAATGCAGGCAGCGGAAAAATCCGCTTCCCGCAGCGCGCCGGGCGGTCGTATCGCAGCCGGCGGCAAGGCCTTGGCATGCTGCGCATAGAGTCCGACCCCGAGCCCCAGCAGGCCGACGCCGCAGGCCATGCGTGCGGTATCTGCGAGGAACTGGCGACGGGCCGCGGCACTGGGCTTGTTCTCGTTGTCCATGGTCACTGGATGGGGAGCGCACGCATCGTGCGGCCCCCCGCTTCCTCCAGCGCGTCAGGTCAGGCCTTGACCACCTTGGCGGCGCACTTCTTGAAGTCCGTTTCTTTCGAAATCGGACACGTGGCGTCCAGGGTGAGCTTGTTGACCAGGCGATGCTCGTCGAAGAAGGGAATGAAGATCAGACCCTCCGGCGGCTTGTTGCGGCCCTTGGTATCTACACGCAGTTCGATCTCGCCGCGCCGACTGGACACTTTGACCACATCGTTGCGTTTGAGACCGCGTTTCTCCGCGTCCTTCGGGTGCATCCACACCACCGCATCCGGAAACGCCTTGTACAACTCCGGCGCGCGGCGCGTCATCGAACCGGTATGCCAGTGCTCCAGCACACGGCCGGTGCACAGCCAGAGGTCGTATTCCTTGTCAGGCATCTCGGCGGCGGGCTGGTAGGGCAGCGCGAAGATCTTGGCCTTGCCGTCGGGATAACCATAGAACTTGACGCCCTCGCCCTTCTTCACATACGAGTCATAGCCTTCACGGAAGCGCCACAGGGTTTCCTTGCCATCGACCACCGGCCAGCGGAAACCGCGAGCTTTGTGATAAGCGTCGAAGTCGGCCAGGTCGTGGGCATGGCCACGACCGAAGGCGGCGTATTCCTCGAACAGACCCTTCTGCACGTAGTAGCCAAAAGCATCGGATTCGTCGTTGGTGTAGCCGGCCCACGCGTGGGCATTGACCTTGGCGGTATCTTCCTTGGGGAATTTGTTCACCTGGCCGTTGGCAAACAACACCTCGTAGAGCGTCTTGCCCTTGAGTTCCGGTGCCTTCGCAACCAGATCGGCCGGCCAGACTTCCTCGACCTTGAAGCGCTTGGAGAACTCCATGTACTGCCAGAGATCGGACTTGCCTTCGCCCGGCGCCTTGACCTGCTGGCGCCACATCTGGCCACGACGCTCGGCATTGCCGAACATGCCTTCCTTTTCCATCCACATCGCGCAGGGCAGGATCAGGTCGGCCGACATCGCGGACACCGTCGGATAAACATCTGAAACCACCACAAAGGCTTTCGGGTTGCGCCAGCCGGGATAAATCTCGCCGTTGATGTTCGGCCCCGCCTGCATGTTGTTGGTGGTCGATGTCCAGTAAAAGCCGATCTTGCCGTCCTTCAGCATGCGGCTTTGGGCCACCGCGTGATAACCCATCTGTGCAGAAAGCGCGCCAGCCGGGAGTTTCCAGAGTTTCTCCGACATTTCCCGATGCTTCGGGTTAAAGATCACCATGTCGGCGGGCAGGCGATGGGCGAAGGTGCCGACCTCGCGCGCCGTGCCGCAGGCCGAGGGCTGGCCGGTCAGCGAGAACGGGCTGTTGCCCGGCTCGGAAATCTTGCCCGTCAGCAGGTGCACGTTGTAGATCATGTTATTGACCCAGGTGCCGCGCGTGTGCTGGTTGAATCCCATGGTCCAGTAGGACGTGACCTTCACCTTCGGATCGGCGTAGGCCTTGGCCAGAGATTCCAGCCTGTCCTTGGGCACGCCGGAAATCTCGTGCGCCTTGTCCAGCGTGTATTCGGAAACGAACTTGGCGAATTCGTCGAAGCTGATCGGTGCGTGCTTGTTCGGGTCGCCCTTGGGCTTGCCGTCGGCGCCGGGATAACCGTTGTTGCCCGCCACCTGCTCCAGCGGATGGTTCGGTCGCAGGCCGTAGCCGATGTCGGTAACGCCCTTGAAGAAACCGACGTTCTTCTTGACGAACTCCTGATTGACGGCCTTGTTCTGGATGATGTAGTTGCAGATGTAGTTGAGGATTGCCAGATCCGATTGTGGCTTGAAGATCAGCTCGTTGTCGGCGAGTTCGCAGGAGCGGTGAGTGAACGTCGACAGCACATGGATCTTGACGTGGCTGGCGGTGAGGCGGCGATTGGTGACACGCGACCAGAGGATCGGGTGCATCTCAGCCATGTTCGAGCCCCACAGGGCGAACACGTCGGCATGTTCAGCGTCGTCATAACAGCCCATCGGCTCGTCGATGCCGAAGGTGCGCATGAAGCCGGCCACGGCGGACGCCATGCAGTGGCGCGCATTGGGGTCGATGCTGTTGGAACGGAAGCCGGCCTTCATCAGCTTGACGGCTGCATAGCCTTCCCATACGGTCCATTGGCCGGAGCCGAACATTGCGACCCCGTTCGCGCCTTGAGTGGGTTCCTTCAACGTCGCCTTGACCTTCTCGGCCATGATGTCGAAGGCCGCATCCCAACTGATCGGGGCGAACTCGCCGTTCTTGTCGAACTTGCCATCCTTCATGCGCAACAAGGGCTTGGTCAGCCGATCCTTGCCGTACATGATCTTGGACAGGAAGTAGCCTTTGACGCAATTCAGACCCTTATTCACCGGTGCATCGGGATCACCCTGGGTGGCCACCACGTGGCCATCCTTGACCCCGATCAGTACGCCGCAGCCCACGCCACAATAGCGGCAGACGCCCTTGTCCCAGCGCACGCCGTCCTGGCTCTGCGGCATCGCGGCCAGCCCCACACCGGGAATGCTCATGCCGGCCGTCGTCGCCGCAGCGGCGATAGCATTGGTCTTGATGAATTCACGTCGCGTCAATTTCATTTCAGATCTCCTTGTCTGGCTCAGATTCGGTTTGGTGATAGACCATGGCCGCTGACATGACACCGTCAAGCTGGCCGATGCTTTGGTAGGTGGCTGCATTGCTGCCGTCGTCTTCAGTTTCTATGGTGACAATCAGCTTGCCCTCGGGCGAGATGGCATGCACTTCGACGCCGACCAGAGTGGCGAGCCCTGCCTGCACGCTCTCCAAATGGCCTGGGCGGGCGTGGACGATGGCGCTGGATATGTTCATTGCGTGATCCCCGGTAGCGGGCACTGGTCGACGGTGCCGTATGGTGGCCGTGCTTCAATCACCTTGTAATGCCCGAGCGATTGTGCACGTGCAACATCCTAGACCTGTCGCTCGGATGGGCCTTGATATTGATCAAGCCTCAAGGGAGTTTGCCGCCGCCTCTCCTTCCAAGCTACGGCGACAGCCGACAGCAAGAACGCGGCGGGGTTCCGGGAGGACCCGCCGCTGCCGAATGCCGCCTAGGGATCGACTTGGTCGATCACGATCCGCAGCCCGTTGGCCCCGGGTTTCACCGCGGCACTCTTGCCGGTGAGATCGCCCTTGCCGGGTGTCGCCTTGCCGGTCTTCGAAACGCGCACCTCGACTCGCAGTTGTTGAGCGGACGATATCGTGGCCTCCGGCATCAGCGCCTGGCTGTCATCAAGCACGAAGTCCAACGGCAGATCGGCTACGCGCGCACGCTGGGCGGCGAGCGGCATGCGCGGACCATCGACCGCCCGGGCGAAGATGAACACCACGTCGTCGGGCTTGGCCTTGTCCTTCAATGCGGGGGAGAGTTCGACGCGGCCGCTGACCGACTTTGCCGTTGCTTTAGCGGCACTCTTGGCCGTGC
>JBIJDI010000219.1:0-4982 GCA_044344235.1 Sulfuritalea sp.
GAATTTGCTGTCGTAACCCCAGACGTTGCCCATATCAAAAAAACCGGAGAGGCGCATGGAGTTGTCGCGCCCCATGCCCGGAACGGGGAACAACAATTCAGCGTTGCCGACCAATCGCTTGTCGCCCCCCAGCGCCTCGGCAGTAGCGGGATCGCGGGGACCCAGGGAGTTCGAGTCGAAGCCACGCACCGAGCCAATGCCGCCGGCGTAGAAGTTCTTGAAGAAAGGCAATTCCTTGTTGCCGTAGGCCTTGGCCAGGCCGACTTCACCATTCAGCGCCAGCGTCAGCTTTCGGTCCAGCGGAAAGAATTGCTGATGCTGATAGGTCGCCTTGACATAGGTCGACGTGCTGCCCGGCAGTGAAAGCTCCAGGATAGCGCGGCGATACACGCCGCTGGTAGTGACCAGCAAACTGTCGCGGCCGTCCTTCTGCCAACCGGCGGTCGCAAGCAAAGTATTGCCCGTTTCACCGAAACGCGTGACATAGTACTGATAGCGAAGGGGACTGTTGGTATCGACAGTGAGCTTGGTGCGATCGAACGAAAGCCCGAAATTCAGGTAATCATCTTCCGCAATCGGAACTCCCCAACGCCCACCACCACCGAAGGACTTGGAGCCGAAGGCACCCACCGCCAGCGTGCTGGTGTCGGTCTTCCGGTAATAAACGTCGAAGCCCTGGGTGACGCCATCAACCGTGAAATACGGATCGGTGTGCGAGAGGGAATAAACCTTGTTCGCTGCGCTGGTGCTGACCTGAACGCCGACGTGCTTGCCGCTGCCGAACAGGTTCTGCTGCTGCACCGAACCGGACACCGAGAACTTGTCCGCACTGGAAAAACCGGCGCCGAGCATGATGTTGCCAGTCGGTTTTTCCTTGACCTTGACCTCCATGTCTACCTGGTCGGTCGTCCCGGCCACCGGCGGAGTTTCAACGGTAACCTCGTCGAAGTAGCCTAGGCGATCTACGCGGGTACGCGACTTGTTGATCTTGTCGCCGTCGTACCAGCCGGATTCTGCCTGCCTCATTTCGCGCCGAACCACTTCATCTCGGGTCCGCGTGTTACCCGTCACGTTTATGCGACGAACATACACGCGGCGTCCCGGGTCGATGAATACGGTGAACGCTACCTGGCGCTTTTCCTTGTCCAGTTCCGGTGCCGCATTGACGTTGGCAAAGGCGTAGCCTTCGTTGCCCAGGCGCTCGCTGATGGCCTTGGTGGTCTCGGCCATCTTCTCGCGCGAGAACACCTCCCCGGGCACGATCTTCACCAGTTTGGTCAATTCCGCTTCGGGCAACAGCAACTGGCCTGCCAGTTTGACCGAGGAAACCGAGTACCGCTCACCCTCCGTGATGTTGATGGTGATAAAGATGTCCTGCTTGTCCGGCGAAATCGACACCTGGGTCGACTCGATAGTGAATTCAAGGTAACCGCGATCAAGGTAGTGGGAACGCAGCGTCTCCAGATCGCCGGAAAGCTTCTGCTTGGAGTACTGGTCGTTCTTCGTGTACCAGGTTATCCAGCCCGGCGTACGCAGCACCAGCAGGTCGAGCAGGTCCGCCTCACCGATGGCGCCGGCGCCGATGATGTTGATCTGCCGGATCTTGGCGATGTCGCCTTCGTTGACGGCGAAATTCACGCCAACGCGATTGCGCTCCAGTGGCGTGATGGTCGTCGTCACCTGAACCGCATAGTGTCCTTGGGCAAGATACTGACGCTTGAGTTCCTGCTCGGCGCGCTCGACCATGGCGCGGTCGAAAATCCGCGACTCGGCAAGACCCACTTCGCGCAGCGATTTCTTCAGGTCTTCCGGCTTGAAGGCCTTGAGTCCGGTGAATTCCAGTGAAGCGATGGCGGGGCGCTCTTCCAGCACCACCACCAGCACCCCACGATCAATCTCGAGGCGTACATCCTTGAAGAAGCCGGTGGCAAACAGCGCCTTGATTGCGGCGGCGGCCTTTTCGTCGGTCATGGTGTCACCCACCTTGACCGGCAGGTACGAGAACACGGTTCCGGCCTCGGTACGCTGAATGCCCTCGACCCGAATATCCTTGATCTGGAACGGTTCGAGTGCAAATACCGAACGGACCAGCAGGGCAGCAACCAGACCGGCAAGCAGTTTCTTCTTCATGTGATTGGACGCGAATTAGCCGGAAACAAGGCGGTTGATATCGTTGTAGAAGGCAAAAGCCATCAGCAGCGCCAGCAAGGCAAAACCGATCTGTTGGCCGATTTCCAGAGCCCGCTCTGACACCGGGCCACCCCTGAGAAACTCGATCAGATAATACATCAAATGCCCCCCGTCCAGAACAGGCACGGGCAGCAGATTGAGCACCCCAAGGCTGATGCTGATCAGCGCAATAAAGCGCAGGTAGTAGCTGGCGCCGAGTTGCGCGGACTGACCCGCATAGTCGGCAATGGTCACCGGTCCGGACAGATTCTTCCAGGACAATTCCCCGGTGAGCATGCGTCCCATCATGCGCAGGCTGAGGATCGAGGTGTCCCAGGTCTGCCGCAATGCCCGGCTCATCGATTCGAACGGCCCGTAGCTGATCATCGTCGTCATTTCGAACGCTTCGCCCGTGCCTTCCTTTGCCATCAGCCCCAGCCGTCCAATTTTCTGGCCGCCCTCCTCCGTCAAGCGCGGGGTGGCCGCAAGCTCGATCTGCCGCCCGTCACGCTCGACCACAAATTGCAGCGTACGCCCCGCCGCAGCGCGCGCCGCTGCTGAGAGTTGCGACCATTCCGCAATAGCATTGCCGTCAATCGACAGCACCCGATCACCGTCGCGAAATCCCGCCAGCGCCGAAGCCGAGTCAGGTTGCACGCGGCCGACCACGGCCGGCAGGTGCGGCCGGTAGAGCACCAATCCGAGCAGGCGCAAGGGATCCTTTTCGAGTTCTTCCAGATCGAAGCGGTCACTGGCGATCCGGTAGACGCCGGTTTCCCGTTGCGGGCTGACCACTTCCAGCTGCAACGGCTCCTTGTCCAATGCCCGCCGCAAGACCTCCCAGCGTAATTGTTGCCATGTTTCGATAGTCTGGCCATTGACCACGTGCACCGTCACGCCCTCGCTGATGCCGGCTATCGCCGCCGGGGTACCGACAGGCGGGGTGCCGAGGCGCGGCTTGAGTTCAGTCACGCCGCTCATGAACAAGGCCCAGTACAACACGATCGCCAGCAGAAAGTTGGCCGTCGGCCCGGCAGCAACGATGATCGCGCGCCGCCCCACGGATTGACGATTGAAAGCGCGCGCCAGTTCCGCGGCGGGCACCTCGCCTTCCCGCTCATCCAGCATCTTGACGTAGCCACCGAGCGGAAACGCCGAGATCGCCCACTCCGTGCCGTCGCGCCCGTGGCGGCGCATCCACAACACCTTGCCGAAGCCGAAGGCGAAACGCAACACCTTGACGTTGCATGCGCGCGCCGCAAGGTAGTGGCCCATCTCGTGCACCACCACCAGCACCGCCAGCGCAAGCAGGAAGGCTCCAGCGTACCATGCCACCGATTCGGGGCTCATGCGGGACCTTGCGTCGGAGTTGCGTCGGAGCGCCGCGCGAGCAGATCGAGTGCCGCCGCGCGTCCCAGCCGATCGGCCTCCAGCACCGCAGCGAGATCGGAAACCGCTGCCTGGGGCACGGCATCCAGCGTGCCGGCGATAAGCTCGGCGATGCCGAGGTAGGACAGGCGGCGTTCCAGAAAAGCCGCCACCGCCACCTCGTTGGCGGCGTTGAGCACAGCAGCCGCGTTGCCTTCCGCGCGCAACGCACGATAGGCCAGATCCAGACACGGAAAGCGCGCGAGATCAGGCCGCTCGAAGTTGAGTTGGCCCACCGCGAACAAATCGAGCGGCGCCACGCCTGAATCAATGCGCTGCGGCCAGGCCAGGGCGTTGGCGATCGGCGTACGCATGTCGGGGTTGCCCAGCTGCGCCAGCACGGAACCATCCTCGTAGTCGACGAGGGAATGAATCACGCTCTGCGGATGGATCACCACTTCGATCCTGTCGGCTGGAACGTTGAACAGCCAATGCGCCTCGATCACTTCGAGGCCCTTATTCATCATCGTCGCCGAATCGACCGAAATCTTGCGGCCCATCACCCAGTTGGGATGCGCCACCGCCTGCTCGGGCGTGACCCGCTTCAGCGCCTCCAGCGGTGTGCTGCGAAACGGTCCGCCCGAGGCGGTCAGCAGGATGCGTCGGACGCCGCTGTGCGCCATGTCGCCTGCGTAATTGTGCGGCATCGACTGGAACACTGCGTTGTGCTCGCTGTCAATCGGCAGCAGCAGGGCCCCGGCACGATGCACTTCCGCCATGAATACCGCGCCGGCCATCACCAGCGCTTCCTTATTGGCCAGCAGCACCCGCTTGCCGGCACGCGCAGCCGCCAGTGTCGGCGGCAGTCCGGCGGCACCGACGATTGCGGCCATCACCGCATCAACTTCCGGCAGGCTGGCGACCTGCGTCAGTGCGTCGGGCCCGTGCAGCACCTCCGTGTGCAAGCCGGCGTCCTTCAGCAGGCCCGCCAGCCGCTGTGCATCGGTCGCCCCGCCGACCACTGCATAAGCCGGCCTGAACTGGCGGCACTGTGCCGCAAGAATCGCTACCTGACTATGCCCGGTCAGCGCCACTACCTCGAAGCGATCTGGATGGCGAGCCACGACATCCAGCGTACTGACGCCGATCGACCCGGTAGCGCCGAGAACAGTCAGCTTCATGATCGGACCAGGTACAGAATGAGAGCTGCCAGCGGCAGGGTCGATGTCAGCGCATCGATGCGGTCGAGCACGCCGCCGTGACCGGGCAGAAGATTGCTGCTGTCCTTGATGCCGGCCTGACGCTTCAGCAGTGACTCGAACAGATCACCCATGACGCTCACCGCCGTGAGCAGGATCAGCAACAAGACCAGCAGCGGCAGCGACAGCGGCAGTTTGTCTTTCAGCGGAGAGGCGGTCAGCACAATACCACCGTAGATCAGGACG
>JBIJDI010000014.1:0-16527 GCA_044344235.1 Sulfuritalea sp.
CACTATCGGTGAGGTGAGCGAGTTGTGCGGCGTCAAGCCGCACGTGCTGCGCTACTGGGAGCAGGAGTTTACGCAACTGCGGCCCGTCAAGCGGCGAGGCAACCGACGCTACTATCAGCACCATGAAGTCCTGCTGGTGCGACGGATTCGTGAACTGCTGTATCAGGAAGGATTCACCATCAGCGGTGCGCGCAACCGGCTTGAGGATGGCCCCGGCAAGATGCACGATACGGCCGATGCTTTGACTGGTGGAGCCGAATCGTCGGCGCGCGCCGAACTGGCGTCAATCATTGAATTCCTGCGCGCTTCCTGAAGTCGGCAAGCGTTTCCTTTGGTATAATTTGTGCAGTCGGGGCGTGGCGCAGCCTGGTAGCGCACTTGCATGGGGTGCAAGGGGTCGCAAGTTCGAATCTTGTCGCCCCGACCAGTAATACCAAGGGTTTCCGGCAATTGGCCGGAAACCCTTTTTCCATGTTGTGTGGATTCCCCGGAAATATACCCAATTGCGCGTTTGGCTTTAGATCACTCACGGCTGACAATCTGACTCATGACCAACCAGACCAAATTCTGCTACCACTGCGGCGCCCATCACCCGGTTGAGGAGATGCGCCAGATCGAAACCAAGGCTGGCAAGCGCTGGCGCTGCATTCGCAGCATTCAAGCCACGCAGAAGACGGCAGAGGCACGCGATGCCTTCGGCCGTCAGGTATCCGCGATGAATACGGCGGAGGCCAGAAGCCACGCTCGACGCCTCAACGAGCTTCGTCAGGACAAGTGAGAAGCTTGCGGCGATAGCGTGTTTCCAAGGGGTGACCCTTTGCCCTGATCCTGCTCCGGAGCGTTTGAGAAGCGGAAACAAGAGGGCATTCCTCATCAAATTCCGGATTACAGGGCCGCGGTCGTGAGCGCAGGATGTTGGAAACGTCACGCCTCAAGAGGACACTTTCCATGCGTATCGAATCCGTCGAACTCGTTGCCCTGCCCAATGCTCCTGCCTGGCAGGAGAAGGTATACCGTGCTCATCTCGATACCGGCGAGGACATGGATCTGTTTCAGCAGCACTGGGACGTGCCCTTGCCACCGGAAAGCCTGGTCGGACTGACGGTCGAAGAAGCGCGAAAAAGACGCAATGAGCGAATGTTCGCCATTGCTTCCGGCAACCACTAGGGATTCTGTTGTGAGGGTCGTTCAGTCTGCGGACTTGAACGGCAGGCGGGCTGCAGTTTCAGCTTCGTAGTCCTGCATCGCTGAATCCTCGCGGACGATGAAGTCGGCGACGGCCCGGCGCATGCCGGGATGTGCAATCCAGAACGCCGACCAGGTCGGTACCGGCTCGAAGCCGCGCGCGAGTTTGTGTTCGCCTTGCGCGCCGGGCTCGAAGCCCTGCAGGCCGTGGCGGATGCAGTACTCGATGCCCTGGTAGTAGCAAAGCTCGAAGTGCAGGCCGGGCATCTCGATTTCTGTCCCCCAGTGTCGGCCATAGAGCGTGTGGCCGTCGCGGTAGCAGATCGCCGAGGCCACCGGTTTCTCGTCAAGGAAGGCGATGAAGACCACCAGTCGCCGGGCGAGCTGGGCGCCCGCTTCGATGAAAAACTCCAATGGGAATGCGGGGTGATTGCCGTAGCGGGCAAAGGTGTCGCGATACTGGCGGTGAATGGCCTGCCAGAGGGATGGACCAATTTCATCGCCATGCATGGATACCAGTCTCAGTCCGGATTCGTGCACCAGCCTGCGTTCGCGCTTGAGCTTCTTGCGCTTGTCGGCGGTGAAGCCGGCGAGGAAGTCGTTGAAGTCGCGGTAGGCTCGATTGAACCAGTGGAACTGCACACCGCGGCGCATCAGGAGGCCGGCTGCCGCCAATCGGGCGCGATCCTCTTCCTCCACAAATAGGCATTGCCAGGAGGATGCCCCAAGGCGGCGGGCGACTTCCAGCGCAGCTTCGATCAGAACCGGCGCAACGGTTTCGCGTTCGATGTCGCGTCGTACCAGCAAGCGCGGCCCCGGCGAGGGGGTGTAGGGGATGCCGCTGACCAGCTTTGGGTAGTAGTCGAGCCCCGCGCGCTGCCAGGCTGACGGCCAGTTCCAGTCCCGCGAGAAGTCGCCGAAGGAATGAGTGCGCAGGTAGAGCGGCAGCAGCCCAAACAGCCGGTCGCCTTCATGGAGCGCCAGATGCTGTGCCTGCCAGCCCATCGCCGTGCCGCCAGCGCCGACTTTCTCGGCGGTACCGAGAAAGGCGCGACTGATGAAAGGATCGTCGCCGTGATCGAGCATGGCCCAGTCGGCTTCTGGGATGTCGGTCGCGGACTCGTGCAGGACTATTTCCATGGTGGGCAATCCTAACCCGCGCGTGATCGGAATGCGGGATGGCGGCATAGTCCGGTTCTGTTCCGGCCATCGACGGTGGGTCGCGATGGGCTAAAATCAAACTTGGCTTTTTGATCTCCCCGGCTCTGATCCCATGCGCATTCTTCTCAGCAACGACGACGGCTATTTCGCGCCGGGACTCGCCCAGCTTGCGACCAGCCTCGCCGATCTGGGCGACATCGTGGTGGTCGCGCCGGAGCGCAATCGCAGCGGGGCGAGCAACTCCTTGACGCTGGATCGACCGCTCCAGCTCCGGCAGGCATCCAATGGCTACATGTATGTCAGCGGCACGCCGACGGATTGCGTGCACCTGGCTGTTACCGGCGTGCTCGATCATCAGCCGGACATGGTGGTGTCGGGCATCAATCTCGGCGCCAACATGGGCGACGACACGATCTACTCCGGCACGGTGGCTGCCGCCACGGAAGGCTACCTGCTCGGCGTGCCTTCAATTGCAGTGTCGCTGGCCAGTTTCGAAGGCCGCCATTTCGCCACCGCCGGACGCGTGGCGCGTGAACTGGTGCAGCGTTTCAGTGCTACACCCTTTGCCGATCCGATTCTGCTGAATGTCAATGTGCCGGACATTCCCTACGAAGAATTGCGCGGCATCCAGGTGACCCGCCTGGGACGTCGCCACAAGGCCGAGCCGGCGGTGAAGTCGGTCAGCCCGCGCGGCGAAACCCTTTACTGGATCGGCGCTGCCGGCCCCGCTGCCGATGCCGGCGAAGGCACAGATTTTCACGCGGTGGAACATGGCTGGGTGTCGGTTACGCCGCTGCAAATTGACCTCACTCACGCGGCGCAGCTTGCCGACGTGCGTCGCTGGTTCAATCCGGAAAAATGAACACGGCGGCAGTCACCGGTATCGGCATGACGTCGCAGCGCACCCGCACGCGCATGGTGGAGCGTCTGCGCGAGCAGGGCATCCGCGATACCCGGGTGCTGCACGCAATGGGGCTGGTGCCGCGGCACATCTTCATTGAGCAGGCCCTGGCGAATCGCGCCTACGATGACACCGCACTGCCGCTGGGTTTTGGCCAGACGATCTCGCAGCCGTATGTGGTGGCGCGCATGATCGAGCTGCTGATTGCCGGGCGCGAATTGGGCAAGACGCTGGAGATCGGCGCCGGCTGCGGATATCAGGCGGCGATTCTGGGCGTGCTGTCGAAGCGGGTGTTCGCCGTGGAGCGCATCGCGCCGTTGCTGGCGCGGGCGCGGGACAACCTGAAACAGCTCAAGCTATCGCATATCCGCCTCAAACACGCCGACGGTAATCTCGGCCTGCCGGAAGCCGCGCCATTTGATACCATCATATTGGCTGCCGCTGCGGCCGATGTACCGCAGACGCTGTTGGCCCAATTGACACCGGGCGGACGCTTGGTGATGCCGCTGGGTAGTGCGGAACAGGTGATCAGCCTGGTCGAGCGGACTGAAAGCGGTTTTGTGGAAACTCGATTTGACGCAGTGCGCTTCGTGCCGCTGCTGCCGGGAGTGGAATGAGCGCTGTGCGCCTGATGCTGGTGTTCTTGCTGCCCATCATCGGCGGCTGCGCCAGCCATTCCCCTGCGCCGGTGGAAGAGCGCGGCGGCGCCCCCGCGGCGGCCAAGCCGGCGACTCAGGCAACCGTTGCGGCGCCGGATTCCCGTGCGGGTTATCACACCGTAAAAAAAGGTGACACGCTCTACAGCATTGCCCTCGACAACGGCCAGGACTACAAGGATGTGGCGGGCTGGAACAATCTCGAAAACCCCAACCTGATCAAGATCGGCCAGCAACTGCGCGTGACGCCACCTGACAACGGTGCTCCGGTTGCGGTGGCGAAGCCGGTTACGTCAAGCGCGCCGGTCGAAGTCAGGAAGACGTCAGCGCCGACCAGTACCAATACCGAAACCCTCAAGCGCGAGCCAAAAGGCGGCAAACTGGCCTATTCCGAAGACGCGCTGGCGAAGGCGCGGCAGGGCGAAGCGGCCGACAAGCCGGCGGAAGCCAAGTCCGAGCCCAAGCCAGTTGAACCAAAGTCTCTTGAGAAGCCCGTTGTCGCCGGCGATGACGTGGACTGGATTTGGCCCGCCAGCGGCAAGTTGATTGCTCCGTTTGCAGAGGGGGGCAGCAAGGGGGTCGATATTGCCGGCAAGGCCGGAGACCCGGTGCTGGCCGCGGCGAGCGGAGTCGTCTCGTATGCCGGCGCGGGTTTGCGCGGCTACGGCAACCTGGTGGTGCTGCGGCACAACGCGACCTATCTTTCCGTGTATGCCCACAACAGCAAGATACTGGTGAAGGAAAAGCAGTCCGTCACCAAAGGCCAGAAGATTGCCGAGATCGGAAGTAGCGATTCGGACAGTCCACGCCTGCATTTCGAGATTCGTCGTCAGGGCAAACCGGCCGACCCGCAAAAGTTTCTTCCTGCCCGTTGACGCATCATGGGGAATGACGCTTTTCCGGCGGAGCGCGAAGACGCCGAGGCCGTTCCCGACTCGTATGAGTCGGGTTTAATCGAAGACATCACACAGCTCTACCTTCACGAGATCGGCGCGACGCCGCTGTTGACGGCCGTGGAGGAGACCAGCCTGGCACGCGCTGCGCGGGATGGCGACTTCGCGGCGCGCCAGCACATGATTGAAGCGAATTTGCGGCTGGTGGTCAGTATTGCGCGGCATTACCAGCATCGCGGCCTGCCGCTCGATGACCTGATCGAGGAGGGCAATCTGGGTCTGATCCATGCGCTCGAAAAATTTGATCCCGAGCGTGGTTTCCGCTTTTCAACCTATGCAACCTGGTGGATTCGCCAGCATGTCGAACGCGCGATCATGAATCAGTCGCGCACGGTACGGCTGCCGATCTACGTAATCAAGGAACTCAATCACGTGTTGCGCGCCATGCGCCAGCTTGATCGCGAGCGCGGCTCGCAAGATGACGCGCACGGGGCCATGCTGGACGACGTCGCGCGCCTGCTCGATCGTCCGGTGGCGGAGATTCGGCAGCTCCTTGTGCTCAACGAGCGTTCGGCCTCGCTCGATTCACCGCTCGATATCGATCCAGACCTGTCGATGTCCGATTCCATGGCCGACGAAACAGCAGAAGATCCCGCGGCACATCTTGCCCAGCATGAGGCTGAGGTACTCGTCGCGGAATGGGTGGCGCAACTCACGGAGCGTCAGCGCCTCGTGGTTGAGCGCCGCTACGGCCTTGGCGGTCATGACGCCACCACGCTTGAACACATCGCCGCCGATCTGGATCTGACGCGCGAAAGGGTGCGCCAGATACAGATGGAAGCACTGTCCAAGCTGAGAAAGCGAATCGCTCGCGATGGACTCACGCCCGACGCGTTACTTTGAGATGCGCAGTGCGGCGGCGAGATCCATGACGGCCGCGGCATAGAAGCTGCTGCGGTTGTAACGCGTGATGACATAGAAGTTACGATAGCCGAGACGGTATTCGGTGGCGGCATTGGGCGTGACCAGATCGATCAGCGCCGCCGGTCGGTCGGGAATTGCCGTATCGCCATCGCCGAGTTTTTGTATGCCGGCATTCGCAACTTCCATCTGCATCGGTGTGAGCCGCGGCACGATGCCTTCGTCGAGCAGCTTCTGCACGCCCTCGCCAGTGACGGCGACGATCACGGCAATCGGCGCATCCCTTTCCCAGCCGTGCTCGGCCAGAAAATTGCCGACGCTGCCGATCGCATCACTTGGACTGGCGGCGAGATCGATGTGACCGTTCTGATCGAAGTCGATCGCGAAACGCCGCCGGGAAGAGGGCAGGAACTGCGGCAGGCCGAGGGCGCCGGCGTAGGAGCCGGTATAGCTCAGCGGGTTGCGGTTCTCCTCGCGGGCCAGCAGCAGCAGTTCTTCCAGTTCCTTGCGAAACAACTCGGCGCGCGGCGGGTAGTCGAAGGCCAGCGTGGTCAGCGCGGCGAAGGTATCGAAGTTGCCGAGTTGTTTCCCGTAGAGGGTCTCGACGCCGATGACGGCTGCGATGATCTCGGCCGGTACGCCAAAACGCGCCTCTGCGGCCGCGAGTTCCGCCGCGTAAGCGTGCATGAAGCGCCGCCCCGCGGTGATGCGCCGGGGCTCGACAAAGCGTCCTCGATAGGCCTGCCAGGAACGTACGGCGGGATCCTTGGGGGGCATGATGGCCTTGATCACTGCGGCGATCGGCTTGGTTTGGCGAAACAGTGTATTCAGGGCATCGGCGTCGAACGCGTGACGGTCGTGCATGTCCTGAATAAATGTCCGCACTTCAGCGCGCTGCACATACGGCTCCGCGTGAGCGATGGATGCGAGCAGGGCCGGCAGCAACAGGAGGAGCAGACGCATCATGGCTTGAAGGCGTTGATCTTCAGCTTGAGGTGCGCCAAGTCCGGTGTCTGTGGTGCCGGTCCATAGCGCAAGCGTGCATACAGTTCGGCGATCTCGCGAATGCTCTTGGCGTGGGCAGGGGCCTGCCTCGCAGCACGCTCGCCAAAGGCCAGCGGCCCCTCCCACGGCTGCCATGCGATGCCGCGTTTGGCCAGTCGGGCGGTGAATCTCCGCCATGCGGCGAGCGCCGGATCGACGCGCAGGCGGTTGCGCAAAATCCAGCCGGTCAGTCCGAGCATTACCGCGCCGCAAAGCACTGAAAGAACCGCCGTCATGCTGCGCCAATCCGGCTCATTCATCCCCAGGCTGGCGAGCAGATCACGCTGGCGCTGCGGGTTGTAGCCCAGCACCCACTGATTCCAGCCATTGGTGACCGCATCCAGACGGTGGCGCAACTCCTTGAGCCAGGCCAGATCGCCGCGCGCCAGAAACGGCAGCCCTTCACCTGCAGGCACTGCGGCGGCGAGATTGCTGTTGATGCGGCTGGGCGCCGAAATTGCCGTTGGATCGAGACGCACCCAGCCGCGACCCGCAATCCAGACTTCGGCCCAGGCATGGGCGTCGTACTGGCGCACTACCAGATAGCCGTCCACCGGATTGATCTCGCCGCCCTGATAGCCGGCCACCACGCGCGCCGGAACGCCGGCGGCGCGCAGTGCAAAGACAAACGCGGCGGCGAAGTGTTCACAGAAGCCTCGCTTGGTGTCGAACAGAAACTCATCGATCATGTCGGCGCCCAGCAGTGGCGGGTTCAGCGTGTAGATCAGCAACTGTCGATTGAACAGGTTTTCCGCCTCGGCGAGGATCGCAGCGTCATTGTCGCCATGTTGCGCGCGCCACGAGGCGCTGATGGCACGCATGCGCGGGTTGCCATCCTTTGGGAGCGCCAGTGCGCTGCGCAGGATGCTCGGTGCTTCGTTCACGCCGGCGATCGCCTCCGGCCAGGCTCGCTGCGTGTAGCGCATGCGGTTGCGCACGGCCTGGCGTGCGATGGGTTGATAGTCGCTGGTCAGCGCGCTCTCCGGCGGCAGGGTGGCGGGGAGCTCCAGCGCAAACAACCAGAATTTTCCGTGCGGCTCGAGCGTTACTTCGTAATCCACCGGCGTGCCGATTCCCGCATAGGGAATTTCGGAATACGCGCCCAGTGTCTGCGCGACGCGCCAACTGCGGCCGTCGAATGAGGGCATGACCGGGCCGCGCCAGTAGAGTTGGGATTGCGACGGAACCTCGCCCTTGAACTGCACGCGGAAAGCGATGGCGTCGGACTGTGAGAGCTGTGCAATTGAACCGGGCGCCATGGTGTCGGACAAGCCCGAAACGGCAGAAAAGCGATCCTGCGGAATGCCCCAAAGCGGCCCTTGCACGCGAGGAAACAGCAGGAACAGCAACAACATGAAAGGCAGCGCCTGCGCCAGCATCAGCCCGGCGCGACGAATTTGCTGCTGTGGCTGCGGACGGTCATCGCTGGCCGCCAGCAGGGTGGCGGTAGTGATCAGCACCGTCAGACAGGCAAGCAATGCCGTGGGGATGGTTTGGGTAAACAGAAACTGGCCGAGGACCAGGAAATAACAGAGCAGTGCGGTGGCCACCGCATCGCGCGCGGCACGCAGTTCCAGAAGTTTGAGTGCGAGAAAAACCAGCAGCAGGGCTACCCCCGGCGTGCGGCCAAGTATGGTTCGGTATTGTAGAAATACCCCCGCGGTGCCGCCAATGACCAGCAGGACGAGGAGCCAGCGCGGTGGCAAACGCCACTGGCGCCATGTCAGCGCGGCGCGCCAGATGAAAGCAGTCCCGGCGGCAAGCGAGAGCCAGAGCGGCACCTGCGGCGCCAGCGGCAGGCTTGCTGCCAGAGCGGTAGCCAGCAGCCACCATGCCTGCCGGCGGCTGACGGGGCGGTTACTGCGCGCCATACAGCGCCACTGCACGCAAGCCGGCAGCCAGTTGCGCCGGTCCGTTGTCGGGGGCCAGGCGCACGGCGGGCATGCGCAATCCCCAGGCGAGCCCTGCCGCGTCCGCATCGATCATCCAGCGCGCGAGAATCGACAGACGCTGCTCGGTGTCGATTGAGTCGGATAGCGCGTTCCAGTCCAGCCAGAGTTGTTGTGCTGCCGCGCCCGAGAACAGCTTGGTCAGCAACGGACCATCATGTTGCCGCGCGACGGCCTTCCACGCCACATGACGCGGCGAGTCGGCCGGCTGGTGATTGCGCAAGCCGGAAAAGTCATCGGCACCGCGACCGTCTTTGGTCGATCCGCGCGCCGATTCCCCGCCCCAAGGGAGGGGCGGCGCTTTGGCGGCCGGCGTCGGGTAGACCAGACAGTTCATGTCGGGTACTGCATAGCTCCAGGCCCGCACCAGACCCAGCGGCCAGGTGGTCTCGATGGTGGCGCGCGGCATCGGCAACCAACCCCGTCTTGGGGCGGGGACATTCAGCGTGGCCACCGTTCGGGCATGCGGACCGACGTCGACTTCAAGCGGAGTTTCGTCGTTGAGAAACAGGCGCAGGCCGGTTCGCGCATCGAGACGCTGGTTTTCCAGCACCAGATCGAATTGGGCCGGGCTGCCGGCGAATACCGGTTCGCAATGACCGGGACGAATCGAGATGAGGACCAGATTGCGGAAGGTGTGGAGGATGGCGACGATGCCCAATCCCGCCAGTAGAAATACCAGGGCATGGCCGAGGCTGAGGTTGTAGTTCATCGCGCCGAGCAGAATGACGCCCAGCGCCGTGGCGTAGGCCAGCCCGGCGCGTGTCGGCAGGACATAGACGCGACGCTGGGTGAGGACAATCGGGGCCGGCTCCGGCGGACGAACGCGCAGGGCCCAGCGAACGAAAGTTTCGTGCAACCGGTGGCGCAGGGATGCAAGCATGCTCAGGGCAGTGGAACCGCCTCGATCAAGGCGGCAGCGACGGCTTCCACGTCGGTGCGTGCGGTATCGTCCGCGGGCTTCAGGCGGTGAGCGATGACGCCGGGCAGCACGGCTTGCACATCTTCCGGCAGGGCATGGTCGCGGCCGTCCAGCAAGGCCCAGGCGCGTGTCACCGCGAGCAGCCCCAGGCACGCGCGGGGCGACAGACCTGCCTGCCAGCGCGGCGCCGTGCGGGTGTGTGCGGCCAGGGCCTGCACATAGTCGATCAGGGCGGGCGAGGCATGCACTGCACGCGCCCTGTCCTGCAGTTCGATCAACCGTGGTGACGTGATGCGCGGAACCAGATTGGCGAGCATCTGACGCCGGTCGGCGCCGGCGAGCAGTTCGCGTTCGGCAGCCGGATCGGGGTAGCCGAGTTCGATCTTGAGCAGGAAGCGATCAAGCTGGGATTCCGGCAGAGGGAAGGTGCCGATCTGATGCATCGGATTCTGGGTGGCGATGACAAAAAACGGTTCCGGCAGGGTGCGGGTTTTCCCTTCGGCGGTCACCTGCCGCTCTTCCATGGCTTCGAGCAGGGCGCTCTGCGCCTTGGGCGTGGCGCGATTGATTTCGTCGGCCAGCACCACCTGGGTGAAAATCGGTCCTGGGTGAAAATGAAACGTGCCACTGTCCCGGTCGAAGATCGATACACCCAAAATATCGGCGGGCAGCATGTCGCTGGTGAACTGTATGCGCTGAAAATCCATGCCCAGAACGCGGGCAAGCACGTGGGCCAGGGTGGTCTTGCCGACGCCCGGCAGATCTTCGATGAGCAGGTGTCCGCGTGCCAGCAGGCAGGCCAGCGAAAGACGGATAGGCCGCTCCTTGCCGAGGATGATGCGGTTTATGTCGGCCAGAATGGCATCAAGTTCGGGGAGTCGCATGGGGGTCGAAGTTTTCCGCGGGCTTTGATGGATAATATGCTTTTAGATACGGCTGCTACGCTCAACGCCGATAAAACTGGTGTTAGCCTGCACTGAAACTACGTTTGCTCTGCTTTAATTGTAAATCATCAGACAAGACGCCCGGAATGACAACTACCGCCTTCATTACTCACCGCGACTGCTGGCAGCACGACATGGGCGCCCACCATCCGGAATGCCCGGATCGGCTGGGGGCCGTCAATGATCGCCTGATCGCTTCGGGGCTCGATGTTTACCTGCAGTTTCACGACGCGCCGCTGGCGGAGTTGGAGCAACTGCTGCGGGTACATCCGCGTGACTACATCGACCACTTGCATAACAGCAGTCCTGCCCATGGCATCGTGCATCTCGATCCCGATACCGCCATGTCGCCCGGCACCCTGCAGGCCGCGCTGCGCTCGGCGGGTGCCGGATGCTTGGCCACTGATCTGGTGATGCGCGGAGAAGTGCAGAATGCCTTCTGCGCAGTGCGTCCGCCCGGTCATCATGCCGAACGGGCAAAGGCAATGGGCTTCTGTTTTCTCAACAATGTGGCCGTGGCCGCGCGTCATGCGCTGGAGGCGTGGGGGCTTTCGCGTGTCGCCATCATTGATTTCGATGTCCATCACGGCAACGGCACCGAGGAGATTTTTGCCGGTGACCCGCGGGTCCTGATGGCGGGTATTTTCCAACATCCCTTTTACCCCTATTGCGGAACCGAAAATCCCGCGGCTAACATGTGCAATGTGCCTCTACCCGCCGGAACGCGTGGAGAAGACTTCCGGCAAGTGGTCTATGACATCTGGCTGCCGCGCTTGCGCGAGTTCAAGCCGGAAATGATCTTCATCTCGGCCGGTTTTGACGCTCATTACGAGGATGACATGGGCTCGCTGGGGTTGGTCGAATCCGACTATGCCTGGGTCACCGACCAGATCAAGCAGATAGCCGGCGAGTTTGCCAAGGGGCGCATCGTCTCGGTGCTGGAGGGCGGCTACGCACTGTCTGCGATGGCCCGTAGCGTTGTCACGCACATCAAGGTGCTGGCTGATTTGTAAGCGGGGGTTGCAGGGTGTGCCGCAGGAAGTCCATCAGTTAGAATTCACCTTTCTTCGCCCTCATTTGGCTGCCGGTGGCAGCATTCAAGTTCGGATACGCCCATGAAGACCATACAGGGTTCCATTCCCGCCATACTTACGCCGATGCAGGATGACGGCTCGCTCGACCTGCCCGGGTTGCAGCGGCTGCTCGACTGGCACATCGCCGAGGGTTCCGATGGCGTCGTGATCGTTGGCACGACCGGCGAGTCGCCCACGGTGAATTACGCAGAGCATTGTGCTTTGATTGAGACGACCGTGAAGCACGTTGCCGGTCGCATTCCGGTGATTGCCGGCACGGGAGCCAATTCCACCGCCGAGGCGGTGGAATTGGCACATTTCGCCAGGAAGGCCGGCGCCGACGCGCATCTTTCGGTGGTGCCCTACTACAACAAGCCGACGCAGGAGGGGCTGTTCAGGCACTTCAAGGCGATCGCCGAGGCAGTCGACCTGCCGATGATCGTGTACAACGTGCCGGGGCGCACGGTAGCCGACCTCGCGACGGACACGACGCTGCGCCTGGCGCAGGTGCCCGGTATCATCGGCATCAAGGACGCGACCGCCAATATCGAGCGCGGTTCCGATCTATTGAAGCGCGCACCGACCGGATTCAGCGTGTATAGCGGTGATGACGCCACGGCCATCGCCCTGATGCTGCTCGGCGGCAAGGGCTCCATTTCCGTGACTGCAAATGTGGCGCCGCGTCTGATGCACCAGATGTGTGCGGCAGCCATTGCCGGCGATCTGGCGATGGCGCGCGAGACCAATTTCCGCTTGCTGGGTTTGCATCGCAATCTGTTTCACGAAGCCAACCCGATTCCGGTGAAGTGGGCCGCGCAGCAGATGGGACTGATCGGCGGAGGCATTCGCCTGCCGATGACTCCGCTCTCGCCCGAGTTTCACGAGCGCGTACGCGCGGCCATGCATGACGCCGGCATCGCTCTCTGACCAGGAAACAAATACTCAATGAATCGTTCATTCTCAATGCTGTCATGGACCGCTGCCGCGCTGCTGATCGGTGTGCTGGCCGGTTGTAGCGGCAATATCCTGCCCGAGTCCAAGAAGATCGAATACAAGTCCGCGGGCAAATTGCCGCCACTTGAAATTCCGCCGGACTTGACTCAGCAAAGCCGCGACGAGCGTTATGCCGTTCCTGATGTGTCTACGAGCAAAGGTTCCGCCACCTACTCGGCCTACTCCAACGAGCGGGCCGGGCAGGCGCGCACTACGACCGCTCAGGATCTGCTGCCGCAGGTCGACAAGATGCGCATCGAGCGTTCCGGTACCCAGCGCTGGCTGGTGGTTGGCGGCTCCCCGGAAAAGCTCTGGCCGGGCGTCAAGGAGTTCTGGCAGGAACTGGGCTTTCTGGTGAATGTGGAAATTCCCGAAGCGGGAATTCTTGAAACCGACTGGGCCGAAAATCGCGCCAAGATACCGCAGGACATCATCCGCGGCACCTTGGGCAAGGTCTTCGACAGCCTGTATTCCACTGCGGAGCGCGACAAGTTCCGCACGCGTCTGGAAAAGGGCGCCGAGCCGGGCACCGTCGAGATTTACATCAGCCACCGCGGCATGTACGAAATATTTGTCAATGAAGGCAAGAGCGAGACCAAATGGCAGCCTCGCCCGGCCGATCCGGAACTGGAAGCCGAGATGCTGCGGCGTCTGATGGTGCGTCTGGGCGTCGAGGAGTCACGCGCCAAGACGATGGTCGCGGCGGATCAGAAACAGGAGCGCGCCAAGCTTTCCCGGGCGACGGACGGCGCGGGCGCACTGCTGCTGGAAGAGGCCTTTGACAGAGCCTGGCGTCGCGTAGGCCTGGCGCTGGATCGCGTCGGTTTCACGGTTGAGGACCGCGATCGCTCGCAGGGACTGTATTTCGTTCGCTACGTCGATCCCGAGATTGACAGCAAGAAGAAAGATGATGACAAAGGAATTCTTTCAAAGTTGATGTTCTGGAAGGGCGGCGCCAGTGACAAGCCGAGTCAGGCTCAGTATCGGATCCACGTCAAGACGACGGGCGAATCGACCACCGTCCAGGTCCTGACGCGCGAAGGTGGCGTCGATCGGTCCGATATTTCCAAGCGCATCCTGGGTCTGTTGCACGAGCAGTTGAAGTAGGCAAACCCAGGTGCGCTTCGCTTCGCTCGGCAGTGGCAGCCGGGGAAATGCCTTGCTCGTCGAAGCCGGCAATACCCGCCTGCTGATTGATGCCGGCTTTGGTCCGCGCGAGATGTCGCGTCGCCTGGAACGGCTGGGTCTGGCGGCCGAGGACGTCGATTCAGTGCTGGTCACGCATGAACACTCCGATCACATCGGAGGAGTTTTTGCCTGCGCAAGGCGCTTTGGGTGGTCCATACTGCTGACGCACGGGACTTTCGCTGCGTCCCGCGACGACCGTGTCGACGCGAACGTCACGATCATCGATAGCCACGAATCGTTCCCGGTCGGCGATATTGTCGTGCAGCCCTTCCCGGTCCCGCACGATGCGCGCGAACCGGTGCAGTTTGTCCTTGCTGACGGCGCCAGACGGCTTGGCGTGCTGACCGATGCCGGTCACGTCACGGCACATATGGTGGCCATGCTGGATGCCTGTGATGCGCTGGTTCTGGAGTGCAATCACGATGCGCGGATGTTGGCGGAAGGAAAATATCCGCAGGCGCTGAAGAGGCGTATCGGCGGCCTTTGGGGGCACCTGGACAATGCGGCGGCAGCTACCCTGCTGTCGCAAATAGGTTGCTCAGGTCTGCGTCACGTGGTGGCCGCACATCTTTCGGAGGAAAACAACAGCCCGGAACTGGCACAGGCAGCACTGTCTGCAGCGCTCGGATGCGAGCAGGACTGGGTCGGCATTGCAACTCAGGATGATGGCTTCGCCTGGCGCGACCTTTGAGTCGCAAACGTTGCCTCAAAAACAAAAAAGCCAGCCCGAAGGCTGGCTTTTTCTTGCCCGAAGGCGGGTGAAGAATTACTTCTTCGCCGGAGCAGCGGCCGGGGCAGCAGCGGCCGGGGCAGCAGCAGCCGGGGCAGCAGCAGCCGGAGCGGCAGCAGCCGGAGCGGCAGCGGCCGGGGCAGCAGCAGCGCCAGCAGCCGGGGCAGCGGCAGCAGCAGCCGGAGCGGCAGCAGCGTCGGCAGGCTTCGGAGCTTCAGCAGCAGGCTTCGGAGCTTCTACTTTGGGCGCCTCAGCGGGCTTCGGGGCTTCGGTCTTGCCACAAGCGGACACAGCGAGGGCGAGGAGGGCAGCTACGAGGAGAGATTGCTTCATTTGAGTGAGATCCTTAACGTTATGGAGTTACATGGCCAATTGGTTGATCGAAACGTTTCCATTGCGATCAACCAAGAATTTTATCACGCCGTGGATTATTTGTGGTGCAGCCCGGAAATCTGCGGCGCCTGAGTTCCTGTTTCATAGCCCGGTCGTATGGGTCGACAAACAGGGATGCGATAGTTCCCACAGTTCCTCGAAGCGTTGCCGCCAGGGATTGATATAGGCCGGATCGTCGAGAATAAGCGCGCTGCGCGGCTGATCGACATGAAAACGCCGGACACCATGGCCTTCGTCGGCCAGCACGTGCGTATCCGCCAGGTGACGCAGGTTGTCCGGGCTCTGTCGCACTTCGACGGCATGCGAAAAACGGGCAATGAACTGCATCAGGCGTGGCAAATTGCGCGCCACGGGGTCGGGGTCGTGCAGCACCACGCGGATTCTGCGCAGGCCGTCCATCTGAATAAAGTTCGCCAGCGCCTCAAGGCGTGCCTTTTCCTCAAGCCGCAGCGCGGCAAGATCGCGATCGAAAATCAGGATCTCGTAGTCGGCCCGGCCCAGGATCGTATCGCAGGCCTGCCGATACTCGGCTTCACTGGTCAGCAGGGTGTAGGCAGGGCTCATTGTCGAGTATGGGCGATGCGGCTGAGCGTCATGCGCCGATTATAATCGCCTCCTTTTATTGAACCGACCCCGACGCACGCCATGCCGCTCGCACATATCGAATCCCTGGATCATGAAGGACGCGGCGTTGCGCACGTTGACGGCAAGGCCATTTTCATCGAGGGCTCCCTGCCTGGCGAAGTGGTCGAATACGCCAGCCATCGCCGGAAACCAAAGTACGAAGAGGCCCATCCGCTGCGGGTGCTGCGCGCGTCGAGTCAGCGAGTTGAACCCCTTTGCCCGCATTTTGGAACCTGCGGTGGCTGTTCGATGCAGCATCTCAATCTCGCGGGTCAGACCGCGGCCAAGCAGCGTGTGCTCGAAGACGCCCTCTGGCACATCGCCCGACTGAAACCGGAACAGCTTTTCCCGCCGATTGCCGGCACCGGATGGGGCTATCGACTGCGCGCCCGGCTGTCGGTACGCTATGTAGCGAACAAGGGTGGCGCGCTGGTTGGTTTTCGTGAAAAGCACAGCAGCTACGTCGCGGTGATGGATTCCTGCGCCGTGCTGCCACCCCATGTGTCCGTATTGATACCGGCGCTGAAGACCCTGGTCGAAGGGATGTCGCAGCCCGATCGCATGCCGCAGATCGAGGTGGCGGTGGGCGGGGCGCGGATAGTGCTCTTGTTGCGTCATCTGGAGGCGCTTACGCCCGACGATCTGGATCGCCTGCGTCAGTTTGCCGATGCGTATGGAATCATCTGGTATCTGCAGTCCAAGGGCCCGGAGACCGTTACTCTGTTTCATCCGGCTGATGCGGCGCTGCTGAGCTACGAACTGCCGGATTTCGGCCTCGAACTGCTGTTTCACCCCACCGAGTTCACGCAGGTCAACAATGGCGTCAATCGCATGCTGGTGCGCCGCGCCATGGCCCTGCTCAAGCCGCAGGCAGGCGAGCGGATTGCCGACCTGTTTTGCGGTCTGGGCAATTTCACCCTGCCCATCGCCCGGCTGGGCGCGCGCGTGCT
>JBIJDI010000220.1:0-4958 GCA_044344235.1 Sulfuritalea sp.
GCCGGCCCGCATCTGCGGGCCGGCTTTTTAGGTGAAACGACCGAGTCTTACTTGGCCTTGGCGTCGGCTTCGCACTTCTTCATGAAGGTTGCCTTGGCGGCGCCGGCGAGCGGCTTGCCTTCCTTGCTGACCGCCTTTTCCGCACAACCCGAGGGCTTGGCGGCGGGTTTGGCAGCGTCTGCCGGCTTGCCGGCACCCTGGCACTTCTTCATCGAGGCGGCCTTGGCTGCACCGTGGAGCGGCTTGCCATCCTTGCTGACTGCCTTGGCTTCGCAGTCGTTGGCGGCCGCCGCGGGTTTGGCAGCTTCGGCGGCTTTCGCCGGAGCAGCAGCGGGAGTCGGGGCGGGTGCGGCTTTGGCAGGAGCAGCGGCAGCGGCAGGCGCGGCCGGCGCAGCAGCGGCCTTTTCCGGCGCTGCAAGGGCTACGTTGGCGGCGAACAGGGCGGTAATCGCGACGGTAATCAGTTTGTTCATTCTGGGTCTCCTTGAGTCAATAGGGGCGGCGGGAATTGTCTTGTTCGCCGTACTTGCTTAACGCTGCTTAACCGGCTTAGTTGACCGGGTCCTGGCCGGTATCGGCCCTGAGGGCAGCTTCCTGGCGGTCGACGAACTCCTGCATGCTGTCGATGCCGCGCAGCCTCAGCACCGTGGCGCGCACAGCGGCCTCCAGCAATACGGCGAGGTTGCGGCCGGCGGCGACGGGAATGGTGACGCGCCGGACCGGCACGCCGAGGATGGTTTCGTTCTGCGCATCGAGCGGCAGGCGGGCAGCGTCCGGTACGCCGGGCGTCGGCTTTTGCAGGTGCACGATGAGTTTGAGGCGCATCTTGCGCCGGCAGGCCGTTTCGCCAAACACGGTGCGGATGTTGAGCAGCCCCAGCCCTCGCACTTCGAGGAAGTCCTTGAGCAGTTCCGGGCAGCGTCCTTCGAGCGTGTCGGACCCGATGCGCGAGACATCGACCACGTCGTCGGCGACGAGCCCGTGTCCGCGCGAAATCAGTTCCAGGCCGAGTTCGCTTTTACCGACGCCAGAGTCGCCGGTAATCAGCACGCCCATGCCCAGCACGTCCATGAAGACGCCGTGCAGGGTTCCGGTCTCCGCCAGTTGGCGCGACACGAAAGCCCGCAGGGTATCAATGACGAACGCCGAGGACAGCGGCGTTTGCAGAAGCGGCGTGCCGGAGGCCTCGCAACCCTTGAGGACGCCCTCGTCGATCTCGCATCCGTCGGCGACGATTATGGCCGGTGGTTTGGAGTTGTAGATCTCCAGCATGTGATGCGCCACTTTTTCCGGCGCATGGCGGGCCGACCAGACGACTTCGGGCGTGCCGATCACCTGGAGGCGCTCCGGGTGCATTAGATTGAGGTGGCCGATCAGGTCGGCGGGCGATACGACATGCTCCGTAGTGCAAATCGCCCGTGTCATCGCACCGCTGACCCACGAGAGCTGAAGCCGCTCGCGGTTGCGTTCAAACAGTTGGGAAACGACTAGTTCGCGTGCCAATTGGCGAAGAGCTCATGCAGCGCTGTGGCATCAGGAGCGCTAGCGAGTTGTTCGCGAAAGCTCTTGTCGGAGAACATTTGCGCGAGTTCGGAGAGCAATTGCAGGTGATGTTCGTTGGCGGCTTCCGGCACCAGAAGCACAAAAATCAGTTCGACCGGCTTGCCGTCGGGCGCGTCAAATTGCACCGGCGACACGAGGCGGAAAAACGCACCGACCGGAGTCTTGAGACCCTTGATGCGGCCGTGGGGAATGGCAATGCCTTGCCCGAGCCCGGTAGAGCCGAGTTTCTCACGCGCGAACAGCGCGTCGTAGACCGTGCTGCGCGCCACGCTTTGACGATTCTCGAAAAGAATGCCCGCCTGCTCGAATACGCGCTTTTTGCTGCTGGCGTCGAGATTGGCCACCACGTTGTCTGGCGGCAGCAGGCGGGCGATCTGGTTCATGGCGGCGGAAATTCGGCGAATTGGCGGCAAATGAGCGGAGGTTGCGGCGGCGCGCAGTATAACGCTATCCGGGGGATACCGTCCCCGGCGCAAGCGCACGGAGACATAACGCGCTGCCGCCCGCACCCGGGCCTTCGGTCGGCCCTACTCGACTTGTGTACGCTTGTCGTGGTTGTGATTGGAGACTTTCTCCTTGTGCTTGACTACCTGCCGATCCAGCTTGTCGGCCACCAGGTCGATGGCGGCATACAGGTCGGCGTCGGTGGCGTCGGCGAAGATGTCCTTGCCCTTTACGTGCAGCGTTACTTCGGCCTTCTGTTGCAGTTTTTCAACCGACAGGATGACGTGCGAGCTGGTCACCTGATCGAAATGCCGCAGCACTCGATCGAGCTTTCCGGTGACGTATTCGCGTATGGCCGGTGTGACTTCGATGTGGTGGCCGGTGATGTTGAGATTCATGATGTCTCCTTGTCAGAAGTGTTTTCTCAGAGAGCTTTCCTGAGGTTGACCGGCGGAATGCTGAGCAACTCGCGGTACTTCGCAACGGTGCGACGTGCCACGACGATGCCCTGCTCGCCGAGGATTTCCGCAAGACGGGCATCCGAGAGCGGCTTCTTGCCGTCCTCGGCACCGACCAATTGCTTGATCAGCGCCCGAATTGCGGTTGAGGAAGCCGCGCCGCCGGTATCGGTGGCGACGTGGCTGCCAAAAAAGTATTTGAGTTCATAGACGCCGCGCGGACTCGCCAGGTACTTCTGTGTCGTCACGCGCGAAATTGTCGATTCGTGAAGCTTGACCGTTTCCGCGATCTCGCGCAGCGTCAGCGGCCGCATCGCCACTTCGCCGTGGTCGAAGAACGCCCGCTGGCGATCGACGATGGCCTGCGATACGCGCAGGATGGTGTCGAAGCGCTGCTGCACGTTCTTGATCAGCCACTTGGCTTCCTGCAACTGGGTGGCGAGCCCGGCGGAAGAACCGCTGCCGCCGCGGTGACGGTGCAGGATGTCGGCGTAGAGCCGGTTGATGCGCAGGCGCGGCATGGCTTCGCGATTGAGACTGACCACCCACTGCCCGTGCAGCTTCTTCACCGAGACGTCGGGCACCACGTAGCGGGTTTCTATCGCTGCGTATTGCGCACCGGGGCGAGGATTCAGCGAGCGGATCAGGGTTTGCGCGAGACGCAGCTGGTCGTCGCCGCAGCCCAGCGATTTCTTGATGCGCGCAAAGTCGCGCGCCGCCAGATGGTCGAGGTGATCGGTAACGATGGCTAGCGCGAGGGTGCGGGTGTCGGAGGGCGGCAGGTAGTTGAGCTGCAACGCAAGGCATTCCTGCGCGCTGCGCGCACCGATGCCGGGCGGATCGAGATTCTGCAAATGGCGCAGGGCGATGCCGAGTTCCTCCAGCAGGGCTTCGCGGACTTCGTCATCATCGGTGACCAGCAGGTCGATCAGCTCATCCAGGGGCTGCGTCAAATAGCCGTCGTCACTCAGGGCTTCGACCAGAAAACCGACCAGCGCGCGCTCGCGGTCGGGCAACTGGGTCATGGCCAGCTGCTCTCCAAGATGTTCGCGCAGTGAAATCGACGCCGCCTGGGACTCGCCGCTGTCGAGATCGTCGTCGTTGGGATCGCGCTGGCCGTGGCTTCCAGAAAAATCCATGCCCCAACCTTCGTCGTCACCGCCCTGTGCTTCGCGGCGGTCATCGCTTTCCGGCGGGGTGGAGGTCTGCGGCGTTGCCACGGCATCCACCGTGGAACCGGGGCTGAATGCGGGCGACTCGATCGATTCACCGGGTTCACCCGGCTCATCGCGTTCCAGCAAGGGGTTTTCCTGCAGGGCCTGGTCAATCTCGGCATTGAGCTCCAGCGTCGACAACTGCAAGAGCCTGATCGACTGCTGCAACTGCGGCGTCAGTGCCAGATGCTGCGAAAGCCTGAGCTGAAGTCCCTGCCTCATTGCGTCGTTACATTCTGAAATGCTCGCCGAGATAAACCCGGCGCACACTTTCATTATCGACTATCTCAGCCGGGTGTCCAGCAGCAAGTACTTCGCCGGCGTTGATGATGGTGGCGCGATCGCAAATACCCAGCGTTTCCCGCACGTTGTGATCGGTGATGAGGACGCCGATGCCGCTTTCCTTGAGATAGCGGATGATTTTCTGGATGTCGATCACGGCAATCGGGTCGACGCCGGCAAAAGGTTCGTCGAGCAGTATGAAGCGCGGACTGGTGGCCAGGGCGCGGGCGATTTCGACGCGACGGCGTTCGCCGCCGGAGAGCGAAGCCGCTAGGTTCTTGCGGATGTGGGTGATGTGCAGTTCCTGCAGCAGGGTTTCTTCGCGCTCGTCCATTGCGGCTTCGTCGAGGCCCTGCAGTTCCAGCACGGCACGCACGTTCTCGGATACCGTGAGCTTTCTGAACACCGAATTTTCCTGCGGCAGATAGGACAGGCCCAGTTTGGCGCGCTGGTGGATCGGCATGTGGGTCAGGCGCAGGTGCTCGCCTTCGTTCTCGATGCGGATCTCACCCCCATCGGCGGCAACCAGGCCGACGATCATGTAGAAGCAGGTGGTCTTGCCGGCGCCGTTGGGGCCGAGCAGGCCCACCACTTCGCCGGCGGCGACCTCGAACGAGACGTCGGTCACCACCGTCCGCGACTTGTATTTCTTGCGTAGGTTGTGCGCCGAGAGCGTGGCGACGGGTGCAGTCATTCTTCAGCCGCTCCCATCGGTTCCTTCAGCAGTTTGCGGACGATGTCGCCGGCAAATCCGCGGCTTTGGAGGAAGCGCGCCTGGCGTGCCCACTCCTTGGGATTGGCGGGCGCAACGGAAAACTTGCGGCTCCAGGCGGCGCGGGCACGCTCGATCTCCTCGGGCAGGTCGGCCTGCGCCAGTTGTTCTTCGATCATTTCGGGCGCCACGCCCCGGGTTTTCAGGGTGTGACGCAGTCGCGAGGCGCCCAGACGCGAGGCATTGCCGCGCAGGTAGCTTTCCGCCGTCCGGTTGTCAGACTGC
>JBIJDI010000222.1:0-4935 GCA_044344235.1 Sulfuritalea sp.
GCCGCGCACCGGATCAAGCGCTTCAAAGGTCGGCCCGGCGGTGAGCAGCACCCGCTTGCCCGCCAGCAATTTTGGTTGCAGGAACGCATGCAGATCGTCGAACAGTTCGGCGGCTTCGAGCATGCGGCCATCGCCCACTTCACCGCAGGCCTGTTCGCCATGCGCGGGGCCGAGAACACTGACGCCATCGGCGCGCAGTTGCGCCACGTTGCGTTCCGTTGCCGGGTTCTCCCACATCTGCCGGTTCATCGCGGGAGCCACCAGCAAAGGACAATCTCGCGCCAGGCAAAGCGTGGACAGCAGGTCGTCGGCGAAACCGTGCGCCAGCTTGGCGAGGAAGTCTGCCGTCGCCGGAGCCACCAGCAGTGCTGCCGCGCCGCGCGTAAGTTCGATGTGCGCCATGCCGTTGTCCATACGCTCGTCCCACAGCGCCTGCCATATACGGCGCCCGGTAAGTGCCTGGAAAGTTGCGGCGCCGACGAACTGCGCGCCTGCCGTCGTCAGAACGACATCCACCTGCGCACCGGCCTTGACCAGCAGGCGCACCAGTTCTGCCGCCTTGTAGGCCGCCACGCCCCCCGTCACGCCCAACACAATGCGTTTGCCCTGAAATTCGTTCATGACATTAAAATCCCGCGTATCGGCAATCAAGCGGGGATTCTAAACCATGGCCATACGTGATTGGCCCGCGGCAGAACGTCCCCGCGAGCGACTCGCCCAGCAAGGTGCTGCGGCACTGTCCGACGCCGAACTGCTGGCGATCTTTTTGCGCGTGGGTGTTCGCGGCAAGAGCGCAGTCGATCTCGCCCGCGAACTGCTGGCAAGCTTCGACGGCGACTTGGCCCGCCTTGCCGCCGCCAGCACCAAGGAACTTGCCTGCCTGCCGGGTATTGGTCCCGCCAAAGCCGCCCAACTCGCGGCAACGCTGGAACTGGCACGCCGCGCACTCGCCGGATCGCTCAAGATCAAGGACGCCCTGGCCTCGCCACAAGCCGTCCGCGATTGGCTGCGCCTTTCCCTGGGCAGCCTGCAGCACGAGGTCTTCGTTGCCCTCTGGCTGGACTCCCAGAACCGGCTGATTGCCAGCGAGGAGCTGTTCCGCGGCACGCTGACGCAAACCAGCGTCTATCCGCGCGAAGTCGTCAAGCGGGCACTGGCCCACAATGCCGGCGCGGTAATCCTCGCCCACAACCATCCCTCGGGCCTCGCCGAACCTTCACGCGCCGACGAAGTGCTCACTTCATCACTGAAGCAGGCTCTGGCGCTGATCGACGTAAAGCTTCTGGACCATTTCATAGTCACCGGCAGCGCGGAACCCCTGTCCTTCGCTGAACGAGGATTGATTTGACAAAAGGATTGAGTTTTCGGGTGATTGTTTGGTAAACTAGCGAGCTTTGCGAAATCAGCACTTCAGGAGCATCACATGTCTCGCGTATGTCAAGTGACGGGCAAGGCCCCGATGGTAGGGAACAACGTGTCCCACGCCAACAACAAGACCAAGCGTCGCTTTCTGCCTAACCTGCACAGCCGCCGCTTCTGGATCGAAACCGAAAACCGCTGGGTCAGTCTGCGCGTGTCAAACGCCGGTCTGCGCACCATCGACAAGAAGGGCATCGACGTTGTCCTCGCCGAACTTCGTGAGCGCGGCGAGCGCGTCTAACAGGAGAGCACATCATGGCCAAGGGCGGACGCGAAAAGATCAAGCTGGAATCCACAGCCGGCACGGGACACTTCTACACGACTACGAAGAACAAGAAGACCACCCCGGGAAAGCTGGAGTTCCAAAAGTATGACCCCAAGGCGCGCAAGCATGTCGCCTACAAGGAAGTGAAGCTGAAGTAGTTCGGCTCACCCCGGAAAAAACCCGCTCCGTGAAAGCCGAGCGGGTTTTTTGTTGGCCTGAATTGCCTCCCGTCAGACGGCATAGCAGCGCAGGCGTTGCGAAAACTCCTCCAGTTGGCGAATACCGCTTTGCTCGGCGTGGGTGACCCAGTCCTGCAGTTGCTTGACCAACTGGTCATGCGAGGCTGAAGAGCGGACCCACAACGCCTCCAGTTCGGCGCGCATGGCGTAGGCCTTGGCCAAGGCCTCGCTTCTCGCAAGGAGGGCCGTCAGGCGCTCTTTCTGCGGCGCAGGCAACGTAGCACCATCTTCGCCCAGCAGGCGCTTGATCATACGGCCCTCGCGGGCATCGATCCTGAGTTGCCCGAATTCCTCTGCAGCAAGCTGGCGCAGGGTCCCTAGATATTTTGCCATTACGTCATAGCGATGGGTCACCACCGCCTGCAGCATGTCGAGATCAATGGCAGGTCGAACTGCGCCGAATCGGGGCGTCGGCGCGACTTTCTTTACCCGTGCCAGCCCCAGCATCTCCATCACGCGGATATACATCCAGCCAATGTCAAACTCGTACCACTTGCTGGACAGTTTTGCCGAGGTGGCAAAAGCGTGATGGTTGTTGTGCAGTTCCTCACCTCCAATCAACACGCCTAGCGGAAAGAAGTTGGTCGAGGCATCCGCACAAGCGAAATTCCGGTAGCCCCAGAAGTGGCCAATGCCGTTTACCACGCCCGCTGCCCAGAAGGGAATCCAGACCACCTGCACACCCCAGATCAACACCCCTGGCCAGATGCCGAACAAGGCGACGTCAATGCCCAGCATCACCACGATGCCCAACTTGTAGGGCAGTGCATAGAGCTTCCGCTCCAGCCAGTCATCGGGGGTGCCGTGACCGTAGCGCTCCATGGTTTCGGCATTGCGTGACTCCTTCACATAGAGGAACACGCCGGTCCACAACACGCGATTGAGGCCGAGCACCTGAGGGCTGTGCGGGTCTTCCGCCGTCTCGCACCTGGCGTGGTGCTTGCGGTGGATTGCCGCCCACTCCCTGGTGATCATGCCGGTGGTCAGCCACAGCCAGAGTCGGAAAAAATGGCTGGGAACAGGCCCCAGGTCCAGCGCCCGATGCGCCTGATGCCGATGCAGGAAAATGGTGACCGCGGCAATGGTGACATGGGTCAGCGCCAGAGTCACCAGGACATAGCCCCACCACGGGAGTTCCAGAATTCCAGAGTACATGAAGAGCACCTTTCAATAGCAGGTCTGGCGCGAGTGTCCGGCTAATTCCTTATCAATGCCTTGCCTTGCCCCGTCCCGGCTCAGCACCAACCGCATCAGCCAAACGAAAATCTATCTTGTTGGCTTCCATATCGACGCGGGTCAACTGCACTCTCACCCGGTCGGAAAGGCGGAAGCGGCGGCCGCTGCGCTCGCCGACCATGGCATGCGACTTCTCCTCGAAATGGAAGTAGTCCTGCCCGAGCTCGGAGACATGCACCAGGCCCTCGACGAACACGCCGTCCAGCGCAACAAAAATACCGAACGGCACCACCGAGGAAATGCTGCCCTCGAATATCTCGCCGACCCGGTCTTTCATGTAGAAACACTTGAGCCATGCCTCGACATCCCGCGTGGCATCATCCGCCCGACGCTCGGTCATGGAACAGTGCAAGCCGGTTTCCTCCCAGCTGCCCGGCTCGTATTGGCGTGTCGCCAGCGCCGACTTTATGGCGCGATGCACCAGCAGATCGGGATAGCGGCGGATCGGCGAAGTGAAGTGCGTGTAACTTTCGTACGCCAGACCAAAGTGCCCGACGTTGTCGGGGCTGTAGATGGCCTGCCGCAGCGAGCGCAGCATCACGGTTTGCAGCAGTTGCCGGTCCGGCCGCTGGCCGATCTTTTCCAGTAATTTGGCATAGTCCTGCGCCTTGGGCGAGTCTCCACCGCCCAGCTGAAAACCAAAGGTACCGAGAAAATCGCGCAGCTTGACCAGGCGCTCGGGCGTCGGGCCTTCATGCACCCGATACAGTGACGGCTGCTCGCGCTCCTTCAGAAACTCCGAGGCGCAAACGTTGGCCGCCAGCATGCACTCCTCGATCAGCTTATGGGCCTCGTTGCGCTCGTAGGGCTCGATGCGATCAATCTTGCCGTGGTCATCAAAGATCATTCGGGTTTCGACGGTCTCGAAATCGATCGCGCCGCGCTTGACACGTTCTTTGGCCAGTTGCCGATAGAGCGCATCCAGGGCCTCCAGATGCGGCAACAGCGTCGCCAGGCGGTCGCGCGTGGTGGCGTCGTTCTCGTACAGCGCAGCAGCTACCTCGGTATAGGTCAACCGCGCGTGCGAGAACATCACCGCCGGATAGAACCGGTAGCGCCTGATCGCCCCGGTGCCGGCTATCTCCATATCGCACACCATGCACAGTCTTTCCACTTGCGGATTGAGCGAGCACAAGCCGTTGGAAATCTTTTCCGGCAGCATCGGGATCACGCGCCGTGGAAAATACACAGAGTTGCCGCGCCCATAAGCATCGCCGTCCAGCGCTCCGCCCGCCGTCACATAATGCGAAACATCGGCAATCGCCACGACGAGGCGAAAACCCTTGCCCTTGCGTTCGCAAAACACCGCGTCATCGAAATCCCTGGCCGTCTCGCTATCGATGGTCACCAGCGGCAGGCCGGTCACATCTTCGCGGCCCTTCCAATCCGACTTGCGCACGGCATCCGGCAGCTTCTTGGCTTCAGCCAACGCTGCGGTCGAGAACTCATAGGGCAATTCGTGCTTGCGTAGGGCGATCTCGATTTCCATGCCGGGATCGGCGTAGTTGCCAAGCACTTCGACCAAGCGCCCGATGGGCTGCGAATGTTTGCTAGGCTGCTCGATGAGTTCGATCATCACCACTTGCCCCGACTGCGCCTTGAGAGCCTTCTTGGCTCCCTTCTCGGGAGGCGCCAACAGGATGTCCTGACTGATGCGCTTGTTCTCGGCGACGACGAAACGCACGCCGTGCTCTTCGATTACGCGCCCGACCACAAAGCGGTTGGCGTGTTCGGTGACTTCGACAATCTTGCCTTCCGGACGGCCCTTGCGGTCGA
>JBIJDI010000223.1:0-4906 GCA_044344235.1 Sulfuritalea sp.
TCAAGCGCAGTTCGATAGCCTGCTGCCGTCGGAACCGTTCAGTCGCCGCGCCTTTATCGCCACCGCAGTCGGTGCCGGCTTTGCCTTGGCCGTGCAGCCGATCTCGGCCCAGACGGTAATCAAGACCGACAGCGAAGGTCTGGTCGCCGGTGACATCATGGTTCCCGCAGCCGATCGAAGCCTGCCCGGCTATCGCGCCATGCCCGTCGGCGGATCGAAGTTGCCGACGGTTCTGGTGATTCACGAAATATTCGGTGTGCACGAGTATCTCCGCGATGTCTGCCGCCGGCTGGCCAAGGCCGGGTATCTGGCGATTGCCGTGGATATGTACATACGTCACGGCGAAACCGCGAAGATGACTAGCGTCCAGGACATCATGGCCGGGCCGGTTGCTGCGTCATCGGATGCCGAACACATGTCCGATCTCGATGCCTGCGCCACCTGGGCAGCCAAAAACGGAGGCGATCCGCAGCGGTTGGCAGTGACGGGTTTCTGTCGTGGCGGGCGCACCACGTGGCTGTACGCTGCGCACAATCCCCGGTTGAAGGCGGCCGTGGCCTGGTACGGGGCTCTGGATGGTGCGCCAACGGCGCGGCAGCCGAAGTGGCCGCTTGATTTGGCCGGGCAGATGAAGGCGCCCGTCCTCGGTTTGTACGCGGGCAAGGATCAGGGCATTACCGCGGACCAGGTCGAGGATATGCGCGCGGATTTGGCCAAGGCCGGCGGCAAGTCGCAGATCCATGTCTATCCGGACGCGCCGCATGCCTTCCACGCCGACTACCGGCCCACCTATCGCAAGGACGCGGCGGAGGATGGCTGGAAGCGGCTGCTGGAGTGGCTGAAGCAGAACGGCGTCTAGGCGCTGCAGCGACGGCCATCTGACACCATGAGCGAACATATTCCGGGCAGATCCAGCAACATGTTCTGGCAGTCGCTGGACGTGGGGAAGGATGCGCGCTCCACGCTCAAGGGGCAGAAAACGCTCTGTGTCTGGTTTACCGGCCTGTCCGGTGCCGGCAAGTCGACCCTCGCCAACCTGCTCGAGAAACGCCTGCACGAGGCCGGGCGCCATACCTATCTGCTGGACGGTGACAACATCCGTCAGGGCCTCAACCGGGATCTCGGTTTTACGGAGGCCGATCGCGTCGAGAACATCCGGCGCGTGGCCGAGGTGGCCAGGCTGATGACGGATGCAGGCCTCATTGTTCTGGTCTCCTTCATCTCGCCCTTCCGCGCCGAGCGCCGGATGGCGCGCGAATTGTTTGCACCCGGCGAATTCCTTGAGGTCTTTGTCGATGCGCCCCTCGCGGAATGTGAGCGGCGTGACCCCAAGGGACTCTATGCCAAGGCCCGGCGCGGCGAACTGAAGGACTTCACCGGGATCGACAGCGCCTACGAAGTTCCGGAAAGTCCCGAACTGACGGTGAATACGCAGCAGCATTCGGCAGCCGAGTGTGCCGAGATCATCATCGAGCGGATCCTGCGCCGCTGACAATCGTGCGATGACAGTTGACGCCTGTAACGTATCGCTATACGATGCGTTACATGATCAAGACGTTCCGCCACAAAGGACTGCAAGGATTCTTCGAGGCAGGCTCGCGGGCAGGAATTCAACCACATCATGCGTCAAGACTGAAACGGCAATTGACCCGGCTGGACCTTGCCAAGGTTCCGGAGGACATGAACGTGCCAGGCTGGAAACTGCACCCACTTTCGACTGGACACTGGTCTGTGTGGGTGAATGGAAACTGGCGCATGACCTTTTTCTTTGAAGGCGCTGACGCCGTGTTGGTGGATTATCAGGACGATCACTAGGAGCAACGAGCATGACGCGAATTCACAATCCGTCGCACCCCGGCGAAACCTTGCGCGAGGACGTGCTGCCCGCCTTGGGATTGACCGTGACCGACGCTGCCGGACAGCTTGGCGTGACGCGCGCCGCGTTGTCTCGCGTACTGAATGGCCGCGCCGCCATTTCGCCGGGAATGGCCCTGCGGCTTGAGGGCTGGCTGGGTGCGGAGAACGGTGGACGGGCTGATCTGTGGGTCTCACAGCAGGCCGCTTATGACTTGTGGCAGGCACGCAAGGCGGGATCGCCCAAGGTGAAACGAGCAACAGCTTTAACCGCAGCCTGACAAGCTCTCAGGCAAAACTCGGCGCTGACGACACGGCGTCAGCGTCCCGGTTCGATCAGGGAAATGAACTGCTCGATCTTGCCGTTGGCGGGGTTGCGGATGCTGTCGGTGTATTCGAAGCGCAGGCGGAAGGGGTGGCCGAGATTGTTGCAGATGAAAGTCGAAAGGCTTTCACGTTCGTCATCGGCTAAAGGACGCGGCATGACGAGGCGCACGTCTATCTCTTCCACGCTGCGCTGGACCATCTGCATCAGTTCGATCGGCGCGATGTCGTGTAGTCGACTCTCGTAACCGAGACGCGGCCACCTCCGCGTTCCGTCCGGCAGGGTGAGCAGGTTGCGGTAACGCCCCATGATGCGCTTCAGCACCGGCAATCCGCGCCCACAGGCACATGCCTCGCCGACCTCTGCATAGTCGCCGATCTCATAGCGGATCAGCGGCGTGGCGAAGTTGTTGAGGCTGGTGACCAGGATGCGGCCGACCTGGCCGGGCTTGCAGGCCCGGCCATTGTCATCGACGACCTCGAGCAAGACGTTCTCGGCCTGCACGTGGTAGTGCGGGTGATCCGGGCATTGCAGCGCGAGGTAGCCGGCTTCCTGACAGGTGTACATGTCTACCATGGGGGCGTTCCATGCTTTACGGCAGAGTTCGCGCAGCGAATCGTCCGGGCTTTCACCCATGGTGCGTACCTCGCGCAGTTCCGGCAGCGAAACACCGTGATCCAGGCAGTACTTTGCGATACCCGTGATCACGCTCGGATGGCTAAGCAGATAGCCGGGGCGCTCTGCCACCAGCCTTTCGACGAGGTGATCTATTTCGAGCAGAATATGATAATTGAATGCAGGGCCGGTCTGCGTGACATCGTCGGTGGCCGGGCCCCATCCCGGTGTCCGCAACCCCATCTCCCCTTTATCCGCCGGCTCTCGCCGGTAGCGGATCGAACATAGCCGAGCGTTAAGGTCGCGGCGATGCCAAAGATGGTCGCGCAAACAGAACACCTGCCAGAACAGATTGGTGAGATCGGTGCCGAATGTCTCGACGATCATGCCGGTGGAGCCCGACGTGCTGACGGAATGAACTTTGCCGTGTTCCTTCGGCACATTTTCGCTACGAAGGCCGGCCCCGGCCTGGTGCAGCATCTGGCGTGTCAGCAAAGGCATTTCGCGCCAGTTTTGCGGTGTCAGTTCACGCGCCGGAAAACGATCACCCAGCAGGCTTCGGTAGTGAGGTACGGTTGCGGAGGCAAAGGCGACTAGCTGCCGGAGTTGCTCGAACTGACTCGCTTCGATTTCCTCAGGCGTGCGCCACTGGTTCTGCTCGATCTGGAACAGCAGAGCCAGCTTGTTGGCGGCCATCTGTGCTGGAAAGCCCGGCCAGGCCAGGTTGGCCAGGGCCGAACGGTAACTCCAGTCAGGCTTCATGCGCATCCTCCGAAGGCCAATGGCCGACGCGGATTGCGAAGACCTGGAACAGGAAGCGTGCCGAGGATTCGATAGCCGGCGAGTCCGCTTCGCAGGCGCCGAGTGTTTCGAGCAGGCGTCGCTGTTCGGTCATGCGATAGACCGTGTGCCTGACTTCCGAGTTGCGGCTCATGAGGAACTCGAACTCGCCATCGGTCAGCATCCCGGCCGCGTGCCTGCTCCGGATTTCGGCGAAAACCAGGCGGGCGTCGAGCAGGTGATTCGCCGGATCGTAAGCGGCCGCGGTGAAGCTGTAGAAGCGCAGGGCGCGGTGGAACTCTTTCTCCGTGATTTCTTTCTTGCGAAAGGCGGCGACTGCGGCGGGGAACTCAAAGGCCGCAACCGCCGCATCGGGCAGGACGATCTGGCGCAAGGCGATCAGGCTGCCCGAGCGAGTGATGCGTGCAAGCTCGGCCAGCAGCCGATTCATGTCTTCGTGCGGCACGTTATTGAGCGAGGAATCTCCGAGTACAAGATCGGCCTCGCCATCGCCGATCGCGCGCATGTCCAGCCAGTCCCCGATCAACACAGTTTCACGGCTTCGCTCGTTCACCGTCTGGCGGCCAGCGGCGGCCTCGAACATCGCCGGATTGCAATCGATGCGAACGACGCGGCAGCCTGCCGTCAATGCAATGTCGGCAAGCTCCGGCGTGGCGCCGAGAATCACGGCGCGACATCCTGTGCCGTGTTGCGCCACGTAGCTGCCGACCTGCTCGCGCAGCATGGCGAGAATCTCTTCCTCCGGTGCGAAATGTGGGCGCTTGCCTGTCCCGATCAAGTTGCTCGCGATCTGTGACCAGACTTCGGGTTGCTTCAAGGCAACTCACCGTAGATAGCCTGGGGTCGTGCGAAGAACTCGCGGTCCCAGCGTCCGTGTTCAGGCGGTCCCATGCCCGACGTTTTCCAGCCACCGAAGGGAGCATCCGCCGCGACCGGGAAGCCGTCTGGATTCAGTCGTAGTATGCCGGCCTCCGCCTGCGCGAGAAATTGCTCTTGCTGCGCCGGGTCGCGACCGAAAAAACTTGCCACCAGGCCCTGGCCTACACCATTGCACAGCGATATTGCTTCGCTCCAGTCAGCGGCGTCTTGAATCACCGCCACGGGGCCAAAGGTCTCCTCCTGTACCAGTGCGGCACCGGGCTTGAGCCCATCCACCAGCGTCGGCGGATACCAGTTGCCCTTACCCGTCAGCAGCGCGCCGCCACACAGAAGCCGCCCGTTGTCCTGCTTCAGCGCGCGCCGTATCGCCGCATCGACGTCTTCGCGTTTCGCCGCCGAAATCAACGGGCCGACCCGTGTCGCAGGATCGAG
>JBIJDI010000224.1:0-4896 GCA_044344235.1 Sulfuritalea sp.
CCATCACCGCCGCCTGCCCGATCAGAACGGGCCAGGCCAGGTGCAGCAGTTCGCGCGGGAGGGAGCGTTGGACGGACATGCGCGAAGTCTAGTGCCAGCCTTTGGTTCTGTGGTACCAGCCGACGGCGCGCGGCTCTTTGAGGGCCGCTAAAGGACCAGCGGCTGGTCGGGCAACTCGTTGGGATTACTTTCGCCGGCGGGGAAATGCCGCGCCAGCAATTCGCCGGCGCGCGTCACGGCCTGCAGCGCGCCATGCCGCCATTCGCCACGGCGAAAGCTGTCCTCCATCTCGCGGCAAATGCCGTCCCATTCCGCTTGCGCCACGCGCGCCGCAATGCCGCGGTCGGCGAGTATCTCGACGCGGCGGTCGAGCAACTGCACATAGATCAGGATGCCGCTGTTCTCTTCGGTATCCCACACGCGCAAGCTCGAGAACAACTCGATCGCCCGCATCCGTGGCGACACGTCGCGCCACAGGGCCGACACCGGCAAGTGGCCTTCGACCACGAAGCGCAATTCGCCGCGATGCGATTTCTCGCAGGCCGCGATGGCGTCGCCGATCGCCGCCAGATCGGCGCGCGCGAATGCCCGCCGTACGAACCAGTCGGGCAGCAGCAGATGCTTGAACAAGCGTGAAAGCTTCATCTCACCAATCCCCCGAAGCGCCGCCGCCGCCGAAGCTGCCGCCGCCCCCCGAAAATCCGCCGCCCGACGATGAACCGCCACCACCGAGGCCGCCCAGCGAGAACAGGTTGAAGAAGGACAGGACAAAGATGACGAAGCCGACCAGCAACGCCGCCAGCCACGAACCGAAGATGGCCAGTCCAAGCCAGCCCGCAACGACTGCGGCAAGCAGCGAGCCGAAGAACCCGAAAATCATGCGCAGCACACCGCCCGCAACGACCGCGGCCATCAACCACGGCAGCAGATCCGAGTCTTCCGCGCTCTTGCTCGGTTTGCTTGAAGGCATCGCGGCCGGCGCCGCCGCAGAAGAACCGCCGATGGCCTGATCCAGTCCCTCGACCGCAGCGCGCAGGCCACCGAAGAAATCGCCCTGCTTGAAGGCCGGCGCCATGCGCTCGGCAATGACGCGTTTGGCAATCGCATCCGGTATCGAACCTTCCAGCCCGTAGCCGACCTCGATGCGCATCTTGCGGTCGTTCTTCGCGACGATGACGATGACGCCGTTGTCGGCGCCCTTGTGGCCGATCTTCCAGGCCTCCGCCAAACGGATGCCGAATTGCTCGATGGCTTCGGGCTGAGTCGTCGGCAGCAGCAGGATCGCGATCTGCGCCCGCCCCGCCCGGTCGATCGCCGCCAGTTGCGCCTCCAACCGGCCGCGCTGAGTCTCGTCCAGCGTTGCCGTCAAATCGGTGACACGCGCGCTCAGCGCCGGCAACGGCACCAGTTCCGCCGCCCAGCCCGCGGCCGGCAGCAGCGCCAGCCAAAGCAGCGTCAGCAGACCGGCGCGAACACTACGCACTTAGGAATAACCAGGGGAACCGGGGGCAGCGGGAACGGGAGCCTCGGGCGCGGCGCCCGGCGCGTTGAACTTGATCGCCGGCGGCGTCGAAATGGCCTTCTCATCCTCGACCGTGAAATTGGCCTTGGTCTTCCAGCCCATGACACTGGCCGTCAGGCTGTTGGGGAAAGTGCGCACCGAGACGTTGTACTCCTGCACCGACTTGATGTAGCGGTTGCGCGCCACCGTGATGCGGTTCTCGGTGCCCTCCACCTGCGCCTGCAAATCGCGGAAATTGGCGTCGGCCTTGAGGTTCGGATAGTTTTCCGCGACAACCAGCAGCCGCGACAGCGCTCCGCCCAAATCACCCTGAGCCTTCTGGAACTTGGCAAAGGCCGCCGGATCATTGATCAGCTCCGGCGTCGCCTTCAGCCCGGCGACATTCGCGCGCGCCTCAGTGACGCGGGTCAGCACGTCCTTCTCGTGACTGGCATAGCCCTGCACCACGGAGACAAGATTCGGAATCAGGTCGGCGCGGCGCTTGTACTGGTTCAACACTTCCGACCACGAGGCATTCACCGCCTCGTCGTTGATCTGGATCTGGTTGTAGCCGCAGCCGGACAGCAGGGTCGCCGCAAAGGCCAACACGGCAAGCAGACGCATACGCATGAGGTTCTCCATCAGGTAGGGGAAGCAATCTGCAATATGGCGGCGATGGGGTGGGATTGCAAGGGGGTGGGTTCTTGGCCTGCCCGTCAGCGCCGACTTTTGGTAGCATCGGTCCCATAGCAGCACCAAGACTAGGAGTTCTCCAATGACCACTGTTGACGTCGTTGCCATGCCGGTTTCGGAAAAACTGAAACTGATGGAAACGCTTTGGGACTCGTTGTGCGCGCAATCCGGTGAAAACATGGAATTGCCCGCGTGGCATGGCGAGGTGCTTGAGCAGCGGCTGCGCCGCCTTGCCAGCGGCGAGGAAGCCGTGGCGCCCTGGAACGAAGCCAAGGAACGAATCCGCGCTCAGATCAAGTCTCACTGATGCAAGTCAGGATCGCCCGCTCGGCAGAGACCGACCTGCTCGAAGGCTATGCTTTTTACGAGGAACAGCAGGCGGGTATCGGCGAATATTTCCTCGACAGCCTGTTTGCCGACATCGATGCACTGGCGCTGTTCGCAGGTATTCATCCAAAGCCTGACGGCAAACTGCATCGCACCCTCTCCAAGCGATTCCCTTTCGCGATTTATTACGTTCTGGAGAACGACGTCGCCACCGTAGTAGCGGTGCTCGACTGCCGCCAGAATCCAGCGTCAATCACGGAGCGTTTGCAGCGTAGTTGACCGCCGTATCGGACTTTGTCTGCCGGGGAAAGCGCTTCGCGCGCCGGCAAGCGCCGACTTTCGGGAAACCGTGGTCTGTCGCGTGTATTACTCTCCTCAGAAAGTCAAATGACTCTGACCTCTCCAGTTCCCCCTAACCTATCAGGCAATCCGAAAACCCGAGCCGTCGCAAATATGGCTCATCCTATGAGCCTGCTGCTTGATAGAGTAGCCAAACCAGATGCAAATAGAAGGGAGACGCATAGATGAATAAGGCCAAACTTGTAGAGTGTGTTGCAAAACGGACTGGCGTCACGGAGGCAACCGCCGAGAGTGTGATCCGTGCGACGCTTGGGGAAATAATAAAGACAGTTGCATACGGTGAAGCTGTGAAACTCTTCGGATTTGGCTCATTCAAGCCAGTGAAGCGACTAGCTCGAATGGGTAGAAATCCGCAGACAGGTGCAACAATATCAATTCCGCAGCGGGTCCGGGCAGTGTTCACTCCCGGAGCTTCTTTTAAGCAGCATATTGAATATGTACAGCGCAGACGAAGACACTTTGGCCCTTATGATGAATCCATCGAAACAAATGCGTAGCGGTCAGCAATATCATCCGTCAATAGCCGTTCGTTTAAGTGAGTACCTATATGACACATTTGATGATGCATTCCTTTCAAGCGTTGAACGGTGACGCAACAGAGTCCTGCCTTGTATCCGGATCGCTAGAATCAATTCACAGTGTTGTCGCTGTATTGGCGACGCAACATCCTCTCGCTGCGGACTTTCTTCAATTCCGCTTGCACGCTCGCCGTAACCGAATCAGCAGAGGCGGTCTGCACGGAGGGGTCAATTCAACTATTCAACCAAGAGACGCGCAGGGCTGGCAACCCGAAAGCGAAGGCGCGCTGCGGAACGCTGCAAAGTGGCTATTCGCCGGCACGTTGTTCAGCGAGGTCGTGTATACCCACTTCCGCAATTATTTCGATGGTACAAAATTCGAAAAGCAGTTGTTATTCCCTGAAGTGACCGGCGATTGCCCGGGAGCATGCAGATTCCATATCGAGCCGCGTGCGGCGGTGAAGGCATTGCTTGGTATTGATTTAGAGGATTGCGAGGTTGTTGATAGCGTTGCTCTCATGGAAGCGGATGCGGAAAGATGGTTAGGTCTTATTGCCGTGAGCATGTCTATTGATGAGGTACGAGAATTGAAAATTGCAGTGATTGAGCGGGCAAGGCAAGAGGTTGGAACAAAGCATGTGTATGCGCATCAACTCGGGGACCACAATGAAACCTAAGCTGCTGGTAGGAACAGGCGGCGATGCAGTTCTAACGAAAATCGTTTCGTGTATTTCTGACATCGAGTGCACACCATTTTTTTCAATGACTCCTGAAGGTGATAAGCGGAACAAAAAGCGTACTGTCGCTGAGTTTCAGGCGCTTGCGGAATCAGTGCTGGCTGAAGCAATACCAGAGATTAAATGGCGCACGGAACACTGCCCAAACCCACAGTATCGCGACCGCATTGATATCTTTGGAATAGGAGAGGGGTTTCTCGTTGTGATTGAGTTAGACACAACCCGCGCTGATCAAGTCGCTAAGAAGTTTGTTTCACGGCTGGCAATCCTGCCGCCAACGACAATCTACTTCATATCAATTTGCTACCCAGGCACAAAAAAGATGGACAAGTCCGAGTGCGTAAAGTACTTTGGGTATTGCTCAGCACTCGCGAATCGAATGGGCAATTACTATGGCGGCTTCATGATTGCCAAGAAGACGTAGCACTTTGGCAAGCAGGCCGGGTTACGTCCAACTGAATGACCACTCCTTGAGAACATCAGTGGTTGCTTCGGGCACGAAGCAGAAGTCGCCACACATCAATTCAGAATTTGTTTTCGTCGCCGTTCCCCGCGCGCGATGCCTTTCATTCCCCTCTGACCCGCCGAGCGAGGAAGGTTCGCCGGGGGAAGTCCGGTCGCGTTGTCCGACGACGGCCGCTTTCTGGCCGGCTAGTTTAGCGACCGGCCCGGCGGGCCTTCCGCAGCGAGGGGTGAGCGCGGGGTTTCGCAAGGCCAATTGATTGGCCTTGCGCCGCGCGAACGGGCGAGACTCTGGCGA
>JBIJDI010000225.1:0-4886 GCA_044344235.1 Sulfuritalea sp.
GCCCTTCGTTGAAAGCGAACATGGCACGATTGAAGCCCTCGATCGGATCCTTTGGGTTTCCCGAGGTAGCGCATCCGCCCAGCAGACCAACGGCCGCAATGGCCACAGCGGCGGACTTAATTCGAGCAGGCAGCATTGTTTTCATTCTTTTTGAGGCACCTGTTGACTACTTCTTGCCGCCATCCTCGGCGGCCTTGTTGAACATGAACTGGCTGATCAGCTTTTCCAGAACCACTGCCGACTGGGTCTTCTTGATCGTGTCGCCCGGTTTCAGCATTGCCGTGTCGCCACCCACTTCAAACCCTATGTACTGCTCGCCGAGTAAACCCGACGTATTGATCGTTGCGAAAGTATCGCGCGGAAACTTGTACCGTGCATCCACCTGAATGGTCACCACACCCAGATAGGCCTCGGGATCGAAGCGAATCTCAGTCACGCGCCCGACCACAACGCCGGCACTCTTGACCGCCCCGCGTACCTTAAGGCCCCCGATGTTATCAAATTTGGCGTGGATTGCATAAGTTTCTCCGCTACTGGACGATGCCAGGTTGCCTACCTTGAGGGCAAGAAACAACAATGCGCCCAATCCAACGGCGACGAAAAATCCGACCCAGAGGTCAAGTGTAGTGCGGCTCATGTCATGTCCCTGTAAACATGAAGGCGGTTAATACGAAGTCGGCGGCCAGAATGGCCAGCGACGATGTTACAACGGTCCGCGTGGTTGCCCCGGAAACGCCCTCGGCGGTCGGCTCGGCATCATAGCCCTCAAACACGGCGACCCAGCTGACGATGATGCCGAACACGAAGCTCTTGATCACGCCGTTGAGAATGTCCTGGCGAAAATCAACCGACGCCTGCATCTGTGACCAGAACGAGCCCTCGTCGACGCCGATCAGTTGCACGCCAACCAGGTACCCGCCGAAGATTCCCATCGCAGAAAACAATGCTGCCAACAGGGGCATTGAAATCACGCCCCCCCAGAACCGCGGTGCAACCACGCGGGAAATGGGATCGACCGCCATCATCTCCATGGCAGAAAGCTGTTCGGTCGCTTTCATCATGCCAATTTCAGCAGTAATTGCCGAGCCGGCGCGACTGGCAAACAGCAGGGCGGCAACCACCGGCCCCAGTTCGCGCACCAGCGACAATGAGACCAGAACACCCAGCGCCTCGGTCGAGCCGTAGCGCGCCAAGGTGTCATAGCCCTGCAAGCCAAGCACCATGCCGACAAACAGGCCCGAGACCAGAATGATGATCAGGCTCAGGACACCGGTGAAGTAGATTTCCCGGATCGTCAGATGGATGCGGCGCAGCGACGTGCCCGAATACAGCAGGATGGCGAGGAAGAAGCGGCTGGCATAGCCGAGCCGCCAGATGCGTCCCGTGAACTGCTGCCCCAGCCTGCGCAACGCCCGTACCAGGCCGTTATCCATGACGCACCGCGCCTTCCATCAGCTCTTCACCGTAAGGACGGGAGGGATACTGGAAAGCGACCGGACCGTCGGCCTCGCCCCAAACAAACTGATGCACATAGGGCACCTTCGAGTTCTTCATGTCGTCGGGCGTGCCTTCGGCAACAATCTTTCCCTCTGACACGAAATAGACATAGTCGACAATTTTCAATGACTCCTGAACGTCATGGGTGACCACGATCGAGCTGGCGCCCAGCGCGTCCGTCAGCTTGCGAATCAGTTCTCCGACGATGGACAGTGAAATCGGATCGAGGCCGGCGAACGGCTCGTCGTACATGATAAGCATCGGATCCAGCGCAATCGCACGCGCCAGAGCGACCCGGCGCGCCATGCCTCCGGAAAGCTCTGCCGGCATCAGGCCATGAGCGCCGCGTAGTCCCACCGCATGCAGTTTCATCATGACCAGATCGCGAATCAGGGCTTCCGGCAGATCGGTGTGCTCACGCATCTGAAAAGCAATGTTGTCATACACCGACATGTCGGTAAACAGCGCGCCGAACTGGAACAACATGCCCATGCGGCGACGCAGGGCGTACAAACCATCCGAGTCAAGCTCATGCACTACCTGCCCACCGACCTTCACCTCACCCGAGGTCGGCTTCAACTGACCGCCGATCAGGCGCAGGGTGGTGGTCTTGCCGCAGCCAGAACTCCCCATCACCGCGACAACCTTGCCCCGCGGAATCGTCATGTTGATTCCGGTAAGAACCGGCCGATTGTCGTAGGTGAAGTTCAGATCGCGGATTTCGACGAGGGATTCCAGGGGCATGTTCACACCGGGAACCCCGGCCAATTTCATAGCCGGTGATTTTAGCAGACTCGGATCATTCAACGAGCAGCCTCAGCCAGCGAAGAACGGGGTAAACGCCATCCACAACCAAAATAGGCTGATCCCACTTTCCGCTATGATGCCAAGGTCAGCTCAACTTCCCCTCGCCTCGCCCAATCCTTGACCGCACCCAACAGCAAAACCGAGTTGCTGATTGTCGACGATGACCCTCTGATCGCCGACGCGTTGGGCTATTTTCTCGGCCGTGACTATTCTGTAAGTACCGCATCAACACGGGCCGAAGCCATCGAGTTGTTGCGCGGCGGCAAGACTGCCCCGGCTCTGGCACTGATTGATCTTGGCCTGCCGCCCACGCCCCATCGCCCGGATGAAGGCTTCGCCCTGATCGCGGACATTCTCGCGCACGCACCGGGAACCCGGATCGTGGTGCTTTCCGGCCAAAGCGACGAACTCAACGCACGCCACGCACGCACTCTCGGGGCAACCGAATTCGTGGCGAAGCCTGCGGACCCCGAATACCTGCGGAACCTCATTCGCCGGGTGTTGTCTTTTAGAGACACATCGACAGAGATCGATGACGGTCTCATCGGCGAAAGCGCTCCTTTGCAGAAGTTGCGAGCCCAACTCAGGCAGTTCGCGCATTCGCCCTTTCCGGTGTTGATCGAAGGCGAGTCTGGTAGCGGCAAAGAGCTTGCGGCCGCGGCCCTGCACCGGTTGTCCGAGCGCGCCGCCAAGCCATATCTGGCACTCAACTGCGCCGCGATCTCGCCCAGCCTGGTGGAGGCCACGCTGTTTGGTCATAGCAAAGGGGCGTTTACAGGTGCCAGCGGCCCGCGTGCCGGCTATTTCGAGGACGCGTCGGACGGTACGCTGTTTCTCGACGAAATCGGAGAACTCCCCCTCGAACTCCAGCCAAAGCTCTTGCGTGTACTGGAAAACGGCGAATTCCAGCGCATTGGCGAGACTCAGGCGCGCCGCTCATCCGCGCGCATCGTCACCGCCACCAACCGGGATTTGAAAAAGGAGGTTCGCGAAGGGCGCTTCCGCGCCGACCTGTACCACCGGCTTTCGGTATTCACTGTCGCCATACCGCCACTGCGCGATCTCGGCAACGACCGCATCCGCCTGCTTGAACACTTCCGCGCCGTGTACTCGGCACAGGCCGATTTGCCACCGTTCCAGCTTGCCGAAGAGGCCAAGGAACGGCTACTGGCCTATCGCTTCCCGGGCAACGTACGCGAATTGCGCAATATCGCGATCCGTCTCACAACCAAGCACGCCGGAAAGATGATCGATGTCCGCGATCTCGAAGCCGAACTGGATCTGGATCCGGGAGGCGAATCGTCCACGATCGGCGCCCTGCCGGCACCGACTCTCGCGGCCAGAGACGAACTGGTATCAATTGCCCTGAACGACATTCAGAATCGCCGCGACTTCAACCTCGACGCCACCCTGCGCCTCTGGGAAGAGGCCTACATAGAAGCCGCGCAGCAGGTCGCCCATGGCAACATGAGTCAGGCAGCGCGACTGCTCGGCGTAAATCGCACCACACTTTACAATCGCATCGACACGCTGGCCCGCGACAAGCGCTCCAGCCCGCAATGAGCCCCCGGATCGACTGACCAACACCATGTATCTGGACCACTTCGGACTTAGCGAAGCACCCTTCCGCATCACGCCCCATACCGACTTCTTCTTTGACGGGGCCAATCGCGGCGCGACGCTTGACGCCCTGATTTACGCCGTCACCCATGACGAGGGCATCGTCAAGGTCAGCGGCGAGGTGGGCAGCGGCAAGACCATGCTCTGTCGCGTACTGATGGAACGCCTGCCGGAAACCGTCACCATCATCTATCTGGCCAATCCGTCGCTATCGCGCGACGATATTCTCTATGCCATCTCCGACGAGCTGCGTCTGGATGTGCCGGACAGCGCCCGCAACTCTGTGGTCATGCGCTCCTTGCAGGAGCACCTGATCAAGTCCTTCAGTGAAGGGCGCCAGGTGGTTGTGCTGATCGACGAAGCGCATGCCATGCCGGTGGAAACGCTCGAAGAGATCCGCCTGCTGTCGAACCTTGAGACCAACCGCAACAAGCTGCTGCAACTGGTGCTCTTCGGCCAGCCCGAGCTGAACGACATTCTCGCCCGGCCAGACATGCGCCAGTTGAAGGAGCGCATCACCCACAACTTCGGCCTCGAGCCGCTGGTGCGCGACGACATCAACCACTACCTCGATTTCCGCATGCGTGCCGCCGGTTATCGTGGCCCCAGTGTGTTCTCTGCACCGGCGCTGAAAATGATCGAGCAGAGCTCGCTCGGCCTCACCCGTCGCATCAACATTCTGGCCGACAAATCCCTGCTCGCGGCCTTTTCCGCAGGCAGCCACCAAATTGGGCCGAAAGAGATAAAGGCCGCGATTCGAGACTGCGAGTTCAGCGAAGCAACGTACGGGGGCAAGCCAACGAATAGAGCGCGGACCCTCTGGATCGCCGCCTTGCTCGGCATGGTCGCTTTGGCGGGCGCCATTTGGCTGCTGGCCGCATCCCGCAACGATATCGGCGCCCCGGCAACCGTTACGGTGGCACCTTCGGTTCCTGCGGGCGACGCCGCACCCACTGTTGTGA
>JBIJDI010000228.1:0-4814 GCA_044344235.1 Sulfuritalea sp.
CCTACTTCGACAAACTCGGCGTACCCCGTCTCTCATGACCTCAACTTCTCGAACCGCCCGGTGCGGACCCGCATGCCGGGTGGTGTGGCAGGGGCGCAGTCGCATAGACTGCCCCCTATGCCGATTCTCCGCCCCTTTGGGTGGAGACGGTATCCCCTTGTGGGACGTGTCCTTAGAACACGCCCATCGCGAGTCCGCTCGCCAGCGTTGCCCCCAGTTCCCTGCAACGATCCAGGTCTTCCGCGCCGATGGTTTTCGGCGCAAGAATCTGTTCTGGCGTTTGCGCACGGGTGCAAACGATCAGCGCCTCGGCCATGGCCCGCAGGCGCCATCCGGTCGCAATGCGCTCGATCTGCCGCGCGGCGTTCTGTCCGTCGCTACCGGCACAGACCAGTGCCGCGTAGGGCCGGCCATTGATCCGGTCGAGCGCGGGGTAGTAGCAGCGGTCGAAGAAGTCCTTCATCAGGCCCGAGACTGCCGCGAGGTTTTCCGGCGTCGCAAATACATAGGCATCGGCCGCGAGCACGTCTGCCGCCTGCGCGGCGGCGGCTTGCAGCAGGCGTGTCCTTACACCGTTCTCGGCGGCGGTGCCGGCCACCAGCGCCTGTGCCATCTGTTCGGTACCGCCGGTCATCGAGTGGTATATGACGAGAAGCGTTTTCATGGGGTCAAATTATGCGCCTCTTGAGTCTACCCATGTCCATGCTGCTCGCGTAGGATTCGGCCTCGCTGCCCGTGTTGCATGAAACAAGTACCCTCAATGGAATCCGCCGTTCAACTCCGCCCATGATGATGACGGAACTCATCGATCCACGCACGTTTCTTCTTGTCGCCAATCTGTTGGGGATGTTCTGCGCACTGGTGCTGTGGGTGCAGGCAAGGAGTTTTCCCGGCGATATCGAAGGATTGAACGACTGGGCGATGGCCGTCGTGCTTATCGGCAGCGCGTCGGGGCTGGCTTCCATGCGTGGAATCTTCCCGGATGTGCTTGCCATCGTTGTCGCGACCGGTGCGCTTTTGTTGGGACAATTCCTTCTCATTATCGGATTGCAGCGCTACTCGGGACAGCAACCCAAATGGCGCCCCGGCCTTGACGGCATCGCCGCAGTCGTGATCCTGACTGTTTGGCTGACTTACGGCAGCCACAGTTATCAGGGCCGCATCTTCATCATGTCGCTGGCGCACATAGGCTTGTTTTCCGCCGGAGCGGTGCTCGCCTGGCGCGCCACGCCGACCGGATTCGGCAGCCGTTTTCTGTGCGCGTTCTTTGTGCTTGGGGTCGCGGTGGCGGTTTGGCGTTTGACCACGCTGTCAACCTCGGTCGATCAAACCGACGACATTTTTGATCGCAACCTGATCCAGCAGGTGTATCTCGGCATGTTTTCGCTCGGCGTACTGGGTTTGTCGGTTGGATTCATTCTGCTGACCAACGAGCGCTTGCGGGCCGAACTGGAGTTCATGGCCACCCGCGATCCGATGACCGGCGCGTTCAATCGGCGGGCGTTCTTCTCACGGGCGAACGTGGAATGGTCGCGCAGCATGCGTGCGCACCGGCCACTGGCTGTCATTACGTCCGACATCGATTTCTTCAAGAAGGTCAACGACAAGTACGGCCACCACGTCGGCGACCTGGTGATCAAGGACTTCACGGTTCGCGCCGGGCATATGTTGCGACTGCCGGACATCCTCGCGCGCTTCGGCGGCGAGGAATTCGTGATCCTGCTGCCGGATACCGGAATGGCCGAAGGCATGAATGTCGCGGAGCGGATTCGGCGCGAGATCGAAACTCATCGCGACAAGGCATTGCCTGCCTATACGGTGAGCCTGGGTCTGTCCATCGCGCAGGGCGATGCCGGGCAAGCCGCCGATATCACCGCATTGATTGCCGAGGCGGATGCGGCGCTGTACCGGGCGAAGCAGGGTGGCCGGAATCGGGTCGAGGTATAGCCTCGATCAGGCATCGCACGATGCCTGATCGATCAATTATTATGCGAATGGAATTGGTGGGCGGTACTGGGATCGAACCAGTGGCTTCCACCGTGTGAAGGTGGCACTCTACCGCTGAGTTAACCGCCCGGGAAAGAGGCGCGCATTTAACCACAAAGGGCCGGCGCCGGTCAATCGGGGCGGCGCCGTGGCGTAGAATTCACGCCTTTCCCCGAACGCTGAATTCCCATGACGGTCCGCACCCGCTTCGCCCCCAGTCCCACCGGTTTCCTGCACATCGGCGGCGCCCGCACGGCGCTGTTTGCCTGGGCCTATGCCCGTCGCCACGGCGGCACCTTCATCCTGCGCATCGAGGATACCGATGTGGCTCGGTCCACGCCGGAGGCGGTGCAGGCCATCATCGACGGCATGCAGTGGCTGGGGCTGGCGCATGACGAAGGCCCGTTCTACCAGATGCAGCGCATGGAGCGGTACAAGGAGGTGATCGGCGAAATGCTGGCCGCGGGCACGGCCTACCACTGCTACATGTCGATAGAGGAACTCGACGCCCTGCGTGCCGAGCAGGAAGCCAGGAAGGAAAAGCCCCGCTACGACGGACGCTGGCGGCCCGAGTCGGGCAAGACTCTGCCTTCGCCGCCGAACGGCGTGCCGCCCGTGGTGCGTTTCCGCAATCCGCAAAGTGGCGTGGTGGCGTGGGAGGATCAGGTCAAGGGCCGCATCGAATTCGCCAGCAGCGAACTCGACGATTTCATCATCGCCCGCGCCGACGGCACGCCGACCTACAATTTCTGCGTCGTGGTCGATGATCGCGACATGGACATCACCCACGTGATCCGCGGTGACGATCACGTCAACAACACGCCGCGCCAGATCAATCTCCTGCAGGCGCTTGGCGCACCCGTGCCGGCGTATGCGCACCTGTCGATGATTCTCGGCGACGACGGCCAGAAGCTGTCCAAGCGCCATGGCGCGGTATCGGTGATGCAGTACGACGAGGACGGCTACCTGCCCGAGGCGGTGCTGAACTACCTGGCGCGGCTGGGCTGGTCGCACGGCGACGAAGAAGTGTTCGGCATGGAGCAGTTCGTGCAGTGGTTCGATCTCGATCACATCACGGCCTCCGCCGCGCAATTCAATACCGAGAAACTCAACTGGCTCAACGCGCACTACCTCAAGCTGGCCGACCCGCAGCGGCTCGCTGCCGAGGTGACGCGCCGGCTGGCGCGGCAGGGCGTGGCAGTCGCCGGCGGTCCCGATGTAGCAAAGGTGGTCGCCTTGTATCGAGATCGCGCCGGCAACCTGAATGAGCTGGCCGATGCCGTGCATCCCTTCTATGTCGCGCCGAAGCCGACACAAGAAATGCGTCTCCAGCATTTGACCGAGGTGGCGTTGAAGGCGCTGGGCGCGTTGCGCATCTCTCTGTCGGAGTGCGTTTGGCAGGCGACCGAACTGGGCCAGGCGGTCAAGCAGACTGCCGCGGCGGCGGGGCTGAAAATGCCGCAACTGGCGATCCCCTTGCGCGTCGCGCTGCTGGGGCTGCCCCAGTCGCCTGCCATCGACACCGTGCTGGAGGTTCTTGGGCGCGAGCGTGTGTTGGCGCGCCTGGACGCCGTGCTGCCCGCAGAAGCGGATTGATGGTGGTTCGGTACTGGTTGCGCGTGGTGGCGGAAGTCTGATGCCGTCGATCCTGCTGCCCTTGCTATTGCTGCTTTTCGTGACGGCTTGCGCCACGTCGCCCGAGGGGCGTACGCAGCTGGTGCCGCCGCAACCCTTGCAGGGTTTCAGCGCGGTTTACTCCGAATTCGACATGCATTTGCAGCTCGTCACCGCGACCAATGCGCCGGCATGCAGCGAAGTCGAATGCGCCGCGGACCGCGCCTTCGATCAGCGCATCCTTGCCTTGGGGCGACGCCTTGCCAACGTCGCCTATCGCCAGCACCCCGACCTGCATTTGCGCTTTCCGCGCTTCGAGTTCGTCATCGCCGACAAGGCCGATCCGGGGGCCGCGTCCAGTGCCGCTGGAACCGTGGTGATATATCGAGGGGTACGGCAGCTGAATCTCGACGATGCGGCGCTGGCATTCATTCTGGCGCGCGAAATGAGCCATATCATCGCCGGCCATCACGACGAGAACGTGACCACCAGCGTTCTGATTGCGGTCGCTGCGCAAATACTTTTCCCGATACTCAATATTGGGACCTTGTTTTCCGGCAGTGCGGCGACCACTGCCGCCGCGACGACCGCGACGACCGCCGCCAGCACCGCAGTAACAACCACTGCGGTGACGTCGGTTGCTTCATTTGCCGGATCGCGTGCGCTGCGCGCCAGCGATCGCCCGCTGCAGGTGCGCGAGGCTGAATCGATGGCCATGAAACTGCTGGCGGCAGCCGGCTGGGATGGCCGCGAGGTCAGCGATCAGCTGGAGGCCCTGCGGCCCGCCCTGCCCGGCGAACCGGACTGGACTGTCGAACTGCGCGAATCCACGCGGCACATCGCCAGCCGGATGCAAGGCCCGCTTCTTCCCGATACCCCAGTGGCTGCGGATGGCGCGGATCAGCCCGCGCCGAAACCGTTGGCGCCCGACCTGCCGCCATCGAAGATCAGCGCGCCGTTCTGAAGCCGGACATGGTCGCCGCTATGCCAGGCGGGGGGCGAGTCGCTGCTGAAGGTCCGCGCGCTGCCATCCTCGAAACGCACCACGACGTCATAGCGCTTGCTTTCCTTGGTGGATTTCTCGATATGGTTGCCGGCGTATGCGCCGCCGACAGCGCCCAGCACGGTGGCTATGTCGCGCGTGATGCCCTTGCCGATCTGGTTGGCGATCAGGCCGCCGACAACACCGCCGGCGACGGCGCCGCCACCACTGG
>JBIJDI010000015.1:0-16051 GCA_044344235.1 Sulfuritalea sp.
CCGGTGCGGCGTATGTCCATGCGCACCGAAGCGTAGAACTTCAGCGCGTTGCCGCCGGTGGTGGTTTCCGGGTTGCCGAACATGACGCCGATCTTCATGCGGATCTGGTTGATGAAAATCACCAGCGTGTTGGTGCGCTTGATGTTGGCGGTGAGCTTGCGCAGCGCCTGCGACATCAGTCGTGCCTGCAGGCCGGGCAACTGGTCGCCCATTTCACCTTCGATTTCGGCGCGCGGCGTCAGCGCGGCGACCGAGTCGATCACGATGCAATCGACGCCGCCCGAGCGGACCAGCATGTCGGTGATTTCCAGGCCCTGTTCGCCGGTGTCGGGTTGCGAAATCAGCAGATCGGGCACGTTAACGCCCAGCTTTGCCGCATAGCCGGGGTCGAGCGCGTTTTCGGCATCGATGTAGGCTGCCACGCCGCCGGCTTTCTGGATCTCGGCGACGATGTGCAGGCACAGCGTGGTCTTGCCGGAAGATTCCGGTCCATAGACCTCAACCACCCGGCCGCGCGGCAGGCCGCCTATGCCCAAAGCGATATCGAGCCCAAGCGAGCCGGTGGAAACCGTCTGGATATCATCAATGGCGAGGCCCTCGCCCATCTTCATGATCGAGCCCTTGCCGAACTGCTTTTCTATCTGGGCCAGTGCGGCCTGGAGTGCCTTGCTCTTGTTGTCGTCCATTAATTGCTTCCTTCAAAAGTTGAATCGATTATGGCATGGATGGCACAGTTTTTGCGCGCTCCGGATCGGTCACGTGTCGAGTCGCAGCAGCAGACCTTGCAGGGCGTGAATCACTGCCTGACGGCGCACTGTTTCGCGGTCGCCGGCAAAGACTCTGGTTTCCGTATCTGCAATTTGGCCAACTCGACACCAGGCAAAGCATACGGTGCCCACTGGCTTACCAGGTGAGCCACCCGTCGGTCCGGCAATTCCTGTAATGGCAAGCGAAATCAGTGCCTTGGAGTTTTTCAGCGCCCCTTCGGCCATCGCGGCGGCCGTTTCGGGACTCACCGCGCCGAATTGCGCGAGGATTTCCGCCGGCACACCCAAGAGTTCGATTTTGGCTTCGTTGCTGTAGGTGATAAAGCCGCGTTCGAACCATTCTGAACTGCCCGCCGTGTGAGTGATTACTTGTGCCGCCCAGCCTCCCGTGCATGACTCGGCCGTGGCAATCAATAGTCGGCGCTGGCGGGACGGCGCCAATGCAGCCGAACCGACGGCTTCTGACAGGGTGACGAACTCGGCGTCCATCAGAACGGCAAAAAGGCCTTGAACAGCGCAATGGTCAGCACCGTGTAGCCGGCCGCGATGACGTCGTCCATCATTACGCCGAAGCCGTTCTTTACCTGCGTGTCGAAAAATTTCGCCGGTTGCGGCTTGACGATGTCGTAGAAGCGGAACCACAGGAAGGCCGCGAGTTGCCAAAGCAGTTCCGGGGGCGTCAGCAGCAGAACGGCCCAGAAGGGCACGATCTCGTCCCAGACGATGGCGCCGTGATCGACCACGCCGAGGGCGCGACCGGTGATCTGGCAGGCTGAAACGCCGACGGCAAAGGCCAGCAGCAGGAAGATCGCCATCCCCAGATCGCTGTCGAGGTACATGCGCAAAACTGGAAACGTCAGCCACGCGAAGGCCGTGCCTGCTGTGCCGGGCGCGAAGCGCGAAAGCCCGCTGCCCATGCCGCAGGCAATGAAATGCGCGGGGTGGCGGAACAGGAATTTCAGCGGCGGCGGGGGCAGTTTGGCCATGGGGCGGGACTATTCGAAGTGATCGAAGCCGCGATGCTCGGGCGTGACAACAACGCCGCCATCGTCGCACACGACGAGTTCGCCGGGCGCTCCGGAGGTGATTTGTCCGATGCGTGTCAGCGGCAGCCGGAGCCGGTTGCCGATCGCCTCGACCTCCTTGTCGTGCGATGTCGCCGCGGTGAATAGCAGTTCATAGTCATCGCCGCCGGCCAGCAGGCAATCGCGCTCCAGTCCTGCGGCGGGCAGGTTCGGAATCTGCAGCCGAGCGCCGAGCTTCGATTGTTCGAGGATGTGCCCCAGATCGGCGAGCAGGCCGTCGGAAACGTCGATCGCCGCGCTGGCGATCCCACGCAAGGCGAGGCCCAGATCGACGCGGGGTTGCGGGCGGTGGAGCGCAGCGAGGCACTCGCCGAGTTGCGGTTCGGTCAGCACCGTGCGTCCCTGCAGATGAGCCAGCCCCAGCGCGGCGCGTCCCGGCCAGCCGGACACCCAGATCGAATCGCCGGCTTGCGCACCGTTGCGCCGCAGCGCTGTTCCGGCGGGGGCTTCACCAAGAATCGTGACGCAGAAGGCCCGCGGCCCGCGGGTGGTGTCGCCACCGATAAGATCGATGCCATGGTGTCCGGCGCAGTCGAAGAAGCCGCGTGCAAAGGCCTCGATCCAGTTGGGGGTCGGCGCTGGCAATACTGCGGCAAGCAGCGCCCAGCGTGGTTGTGCGCCCATTGCGGCCAGATCCGAGATATTCACCGCCAAGGTCTTCCAGCCCAGCGCCTCGGGATCGGTGTCAGCCAGGAAATGCGTGCCTTCGACCAGCAGGTCGGTCGATATCACCAACTCCTGGCCGGGTGTCGGGACTATCAGCGCGGCGTCGTCGCCGACGCCGAGCCTGGTGTGGCTGGTGGGGCGCGTGAAGTAACGCGCGATGAGTTCGAATTCCGACGCCACGGAATCAGGGTTTCCGAATCTCCGCAGCTCGCAGCACCGCGGCCAGTTTGTCCAGCACGCCGTTAACAAACTTGTGGCCGTCGGTACCGCCGTAGGTCTTGGCCAGCTCGATGGCCTCGTTGATGATCACGCGGTAGGGCGTCTCGGCATGCAGTTTGAGTTCGCAGGCGCCGAGCAGAAGGATGCAGCGCTCGATAGGCGACACTTCGTCCCAGGTGCGGTCGATATGCGGCGCCAGATCGAGCTTCAGTGTCTCGACGTTGTTCCGCGCTTCGGCCAGCAACGTCGAGTAGAGCTCGCCATCGGCCTTGTCGAAGCCGGCGACGCCTTCCGCCTGCACCTGAATCGCGGCTTCATCCTGACCGCCGACTTGCCATTGATACAGGCCCTGGATGATGAACTCGCGGGCGCGCCGGCGCGGTGATTTTCCGCTGCTCACTATTTGACGGCCTTCAACAAATTGGCCATCTCGATGGCGGCCTGCGCCGCCTCGGAGCCCTTTTGCACCATGCGCACCAGCGCCTGGTCGTCGTTCTCGGTGGTCAGCACCGCATTGGCGATCGGGATGCCGGTGTTCAGTTGCACGTCGGTGATGCCGCGCGCCGATTCGTTGGAGACGATCTCGAAGTGGTAGGTCTCGCCGCGGATTACGGCACCCAGCGCGACCAACGCATCGAAGCGGCCGCTTTGCGCCATGGCCTGCAGCGCCAGCGGAAGTTCCAGCGCGCCGGGCACGGTGGTGAAGGTGACGTCGGTGTCCGCCACGCCGAGGCGCGCCAGTTCGTTCAGGCAGCCGGAGCGCAGGCCTTCGCCGATGTCTTCATTGAAGCGGCTCTGGACGACGCCGACGCGCAGGTCCTTGCCGGCGAGATTGGGTTCGAGTTCGCGGATGCTCATGCCGTCTTTTCTCCTGCCGGTGTGAAGTAGCCGGTGATTTCGAGACCGAAGCCGGCCATGCTCGGCATCTTGCGCGGGCTGGCCATCAGGCGCATCTTGCCGACGCCGACTTCACGCAGGATCTGTGCGCCGATGCCGTAGATGCGCGGGTCCCACTTCTGTGCCGGTCGCGTCGCCTTGTCGTCGTTCAGCGCGGCCAGCAATGCATTGCCGGATTCCGCGCGATGCAGCAGCACCAGCACGCCGCGCCCCTCCTGCGCAATCGAGCGCAGCGCAAAATCGACGCCGTAGGTATGGCGGCAATTGTTCCGGTCGAGAAAGTCCATGACGCAAATCGATTCATGTACGCGCACCAGCGTTTCCTCGCCGGCCTTGATCTCGCCGCAGGACAGCGCCAGATGTACATCGCCGCTGCTGCGGTCGGCGAAGGCGCGCAAGCGGAAGGCGCCTTGTGCGCTTTCGACATTCTTGTCAGCGACGCACTCGATCAGTTTTTCGGTTTCGGACCGATGCTGAATCAGATCGCGGATCGTGCCGATCTTGAGCTTGTGTTCGGCGGCGAACTCCAGCAGGTCCGGCAGGCGCGCCATGGTGCCGTCTTCCTTGAGGATCTCGCAAATCACCGCGGCCGGCGTGCAGCCGGCCAGTTGGGCGAAATCGCAGCCGGCTTCGGTATGGCCGGCGCGCACCAGCACACCACCGTTTTGCGCCATCAGCGGAAAGATGTGGCCGGGCTGGACGATGTCGGTCGGGCTGGCATTCTTCGCCACGGCGGCTTGCACCGTACGCGAGCGGTCCTGTGCCGAGATTCCAGTCGTGACACCTTCCGCGGCTTCGATCGAAACGGTGAAAGCGGTGCCGTGCGGCGTCTTGTTGTCGCGCACCATCAGCGGCAGATCGAGCTGGCGGCAGTGGGCTTCGGTCAGCGTCAGGCAGATCAGGCCACGCCCCCATTTGGCCATGAAATTGATGGCCTCGGGCGTCACGTGCTCGGCGGCGAGCACCAGGTCGCCTTCGTTTTCGCGGTCTTCCTCATCGACGAGGATGACCATGCGGCCGGCACGCATGTCGGCGACGATATCGAGAACGGGGCTGATGCTCATGGCGAAGGGTCCAAGCTTGGGAAGCCGCGCATTTTACGCTGCCGCGCCGGCTGCCAGCATGCGTTCGACGTATCGTGCGATAAGGTCGATTTCGAGATTGACCCGGCTGCCGGCCTGCAGGTGCCGCAGCGTGGTCACCTCGACGGTGTGCGGAATCAGGTTGATCGAGAAGCGGCGGCCGCCTTTGCCACCCACGCGATTGGTGGTGAGCGAGACGCCATCGACCACGATCGAGCCCTTGCGTGCGATGTACTTCGCCAGAGATTTTGGCGCCTTGATCACCAGTTCGTGCGATTCGCCGATCGGCTCGAACTTCTCTACTTCGCCGACGCCATCGACGTGACCCGACACCAGGTGCCCACCAATGAAGTCGCAGAGGCGCATGGCCTTTTCCAAGTTGAGCTCGCCGCCGACGGCGTCGAGGCCGACCGTGCAATCCAGCGTCTCGCGCGAGACATCGACCTGGTAGCTGTCCTTCTTCTTGGCGATGACGGTCAGGCAGACCCCGCCGTGTGCGATCGAATCGCCCAGCGCGACATCACCGAGCTTGAGGCCGGGCGCCTTGATGGTGAGGCGCAGACCCTTTTCGAGCGGCTGGGCATGGCTGATTTTTCCGATGGCGGTGATGATGCCCGTGAACATGGGAGCTCCGAAGTGATTGACGTGAAACGCAACCCCATCCCCCTCCCAGCCTCCCCCTTGTAGGGGGAGGAGTCTTGCTCCCTCCCCTTCAAGGGGAGGGTTGGGGAGGGGATTGGGTGTGAATGCGGCAAGTTACATATATCAGGGTAGCTCAAAGTCATGCGCCGTTAGCGCAGGACGCGCTCGAGGGTAGGCAGAAAGACTTCCGCAGGCTGGAAGCCGACCACGCGCAGATCGACCAGTTCGCGGCCGCCCGCATCGAAGAAGATGATGCCCGGCGGCCCGAACAGGCCGAAGCGCTTGAGCAGCGTCGCATCGGCGGCGGTGTTTGCGGTTACATCCGCCTTCAGCAGCACCATCTGCTTCATGCGCGCGGCGACTTGCGGATCGGCGAAGGTGAAGCGCTCCATCTCTTTGCAGCTCACGCACCAGTCGGCATAGAAGTCCAGCATCACGGGTTTGCCCGCGGCCTTCGCTTCGGCGAGGCGAACATCGAGTCGTTCGGTCGTTGCCACCCGCTCAAAAGTCGGCGCTGGCGAGACGGCGGCCGTGCCGCCGCCGAGGAAGCCGAGCGGTTGCAGCGGATCCCTGGCGCCGCCCAGCACGCCGATCAGCATCGCCGCGCCACCGAGCAGAAGCATTACGCCGAGACCCTTGCCCAACCGCTGCCAGCCGCGAGCATGCGGCGGCAAGGGATCGAGTGCATGCAGATAGATCGACGGGATCACCATCAGCAGCGCCCAGCCGAGCATCTGCAGCCACAGCGGAATGACGGGCGAGACCAGCCAGAGTGCCGTGGCCAGCATGATGACGCCGAAGAACTTCTTGACGCCTTCCATCCACGGCCCGGACTTCGGCAGCAGCGAGCGCGAGAAGGCGCCCACCAGCAGCAGCGGCACGCCCATGCCCAGCGCCATGACGAACAGTGCCGCGCCGCCCAGTGTCGCGTTGCCGGTCTGCGCGATGTAGAGCAACGCGCCGGCCAGCGGCGCGGCAACGCAGGGACCGACGATCAGCGCGGAGAGCGCGCCCATCAGCGCGATGGCGGGCAGCGAACCGCCCTGGCGGTTGGCCGTGTCCGAAACGCGGCTTTGCAGCACCGAGGGCATCTGCAATTCATAGAAGCCGAACATCGACAGCGACAGCACCACGAACACCAGTGCGAAACCGCCCAGCACCCAGACATTCTGCAGGGCGGCCGAGAGCAGGGTGCCGGAAAGCCCTGCAGCGACGCCGATCGCGGCGTAGGTGACGGCCATGCCCAGCACGTAGGCGAGCGACAGGACGAAGGAGCGCAGATGGCTCACCGCATGGCCGTGATTGACGATGATGCCGGACAGGATCGGGATCATCGGGAAGACGCAGGGGGTCAGCGAGAGCAGCAGGCCGAAGCCGAAAAAGCTGAGCAGCACAACGGCGAGATTGCCTCCCTTGAACAGTCCGGCAATGCGCGAAGTCTCGTCGCCCGCGGCGGCCGGTGCAAAAGTCGGCGCTGGCGATACGGCGATCGGGGCCGAGCTTTTCGCTACCGGTGTTCCTGAAGGCAGCAATTCGATCCTGGCTTCCTGGTTTATCGGCGGATAACAGATGCCGCCATCCCAGCAGCCTTGCGAGACAACCTTTAGCGTCACCGGACCGGTCGCCTCTACCGGCAGCAGGATCTTCACCTCCTTGCGGTAGGTCTCGACCTTGCCGAACAGTTCGTCTTCCTTGATCTTGCCGGCTGGCAGCTTCGGCGCGCCGAGCGTTCCGCCTTCCAGGGCAAACTTGAACTTGTCGCGATACATGTAGTACTGATCGGTGATCTGCCAGCGCGCCTCGATGGTTTTTGCGTCGATCATTTGCGCCGAGAAGCGGAAGGCTTGCTCCGGAGGCAGCGGTTCTTCGGCGCGGGCCAGACCGGTCAGGGCGAGCAGCAGCAGGAACAGGAAGCGGATCAGCATGAAAGGGGGGAGCCGTCGGCGGCCTCGGTCAGGGTTTCGGTGCGGGTTTCGGCCACTACCCAGTCCAGATACTCCGGCAGGCCGTGCGCGATTGGGACCGCGATGATCTCGGGAAGTTCATAGGGGTGGCGGGCGCGGATCGCCGCCTCCAGTGCTGCGTAGCGCACTGCTGTCGTCTTGATCAACAGCGGAATTTCCGTCGCATTTTCTATCGCGCCCTGCCAGCGGTAGACCGAACGGCAAGGCGCCAGCACATTGACGCAGGCTGCCAGATGTTCACCCACCAACGCGTCGGCCAGGGCATGGGCACTGGCCTCGTCCGGCAGGTTGGTAAGAACCACCAGGGCTTGGTGGCGGGTTTGGGCTATTTCCATTGGTCTATTCTACCTTCGGCCCGTGCCGGGTCTGGGTTAGGCTGCCACGACCGGCAGTCAGAAACCGTGTCCGGAGCTTGGGGGCGTGCGTGAGCAAATTGTTGCAGGGATTGAAGGATGTAGAGCGGCAGCGGCGGGAATTTGTCGTGAGCGGCAATTTCGCTACCGCGAACGCGACGGATGCCGAGCGCTCTGCCGAAGCCGGCGCACTGGCGCGCGCCGGCGCTGAAGAGCGGGCCCGCGCCGCCGCCGAATTGAGGCTGGCGCAAGCCACCGAGCAAGCCGCTGCCGCGCAACGACGGCTGCAGGCCGACGGTCTTGCTGCAGAACATGCCATCAGCCGCGCTGCCGCCGAGACTGCCGCCGAGGCCGCCGCCGCGCAGCAGGCCCATGTCGAACGTATGGCCGAAGTTGCGCTGCGCACGCGAATCGACGCAGAACAACGCGCACTGGCAGATGCCCAGCGTCGGGAATTCGCCGCGTCTGAACTTGCCATTGCCGCCACGGCACGGGCCAGCAAACAGGAAGAGCTCGCCCGGCTCGCCCGCGAGCGGGCTGACGCAGAGCGGCGCGCGGCCAATCTGGCGAACGAGAAGCTGCGTGCCGAGCAGGTTGCGGAAGCCGCGGCGCTGGCGTGCATGGCAGCAGAAAATGAGGCGGCACGGGAAGCGAAGCGTCGTGCCGAACAGGAAACCGAGGCCGGGCACGCGGCCGCTGTGCGTCTCGAAGCCGAGCATGAGGCGAGCATGGCGCGGGCTGAGCGCATGGCGGCTGAGGCTGAAGCTGCCGCCGCTGCAGCAAGTCATCAGAAGATCGCTGACGCGCTCGCCGCAGCCGAGGCCGCCGCTCGACCGCCTGAGGCGACAGCCGACAAGCGACCATCGCGTCATCGCCTGACGCCCGTTCAACGCCGGCTGCTCGCCAGCACGGCCCTGGCGTTGATGGCGGGCGTCGGCGTCGGCATGACCCTGCACAAGGCGCCACGCATCTCTTGGGGGCTGTCGTCGGCGGGGCAGGATTCGCTGCAACTGCGCCTTGATGACACGCTGACCAGCCTTGCCACGCAGAAGCAGCGCGCGGTGCCGCGCTGAGCCTCCCCGCTCTCGCAGGGCCCCTCCCTCTTCGGCGAATGCTGCCGGTGTTGGCCGGACGTTGCGTTTAAGCAACGTTTCTCCTAGTGCGATCTTTAGTTTGCGTGCTGTAGCATTGCTGATAAACTTGGAAACGGCTAGCTTTGTCAGTAGTTAGAAGCAACTTTAGCTGTCAGTTGGTTTGCGAATGATTTTATTGGAGATTTGTTTATGAGGAAAGCGATAGCCAAACTGCTGGCTGCCGCCGCTACTATTGTGGCGGCCGGATCGCTCAATCACGCCTGTGCGCAGGACAGCAATTTCGACATCGTGCGTTTCCAGATCGAAGGCAATTCGATTCTGCCGGCGCAGCGGACGCAGGAACTGGTGGCGCCCTTTGTCGGCCGCCGCAAGAATTATGGTGACGTGCAAAAGGCTCTGGAAGCCCTCGAAGGCGACTATCGGCGCCTCGGCTTTGGCACCGTGCAGGTCTATGTGCCGGAGCAGGAACTCACCAGTGGCGTAGTCAAGCTGCAAGTCAGCGAAGGCGTGGTGGGCAAGGTCACCATCACCGGCAACAAGTATTTCAACAACGAAAACGTCCGCGCCAGTCTGCCCAATCTAAAGGAAGGCACGGCGCCGAACATGCGGCAGTTGTCCGAAAACGTCCAACTGAGCAACGAAAGCCCCGCCAAGCAGGTTGAAGTAACACTGGGCGTCAGCGAAGAAGAAGGCAAGGTCGACGTCAAGGTCGAGGTCAAGGAAGAAAACCCCGAGCGCGTCTACGTGACGCTGGACAACACCGGCACCAAGGCCAGCGGCAAGCATCGGGTAGGCGTCTCCTACCAGAACGCGAATGTGGGCAACAGCGACCAGGTGGTGACACTGGCCTACACCACGGCGCTGGATGCGCCGGGCGGCGTCAAGGTGGATATTTTCAGCGTCGGTTATCGTTTGCCGCTGTATTCGCTTGGCGACAGCATCGACGTCATCTACGGCAATTCGAGCACCAATACGCCGGCTTCCGTGCTCGCCCCCGGGGGCACGCTGGCCATCAACGGCAAGGGCGCGGTTTTCGGCCTGCGCTACAACCATATCTTTCCGCGTTCCGGCGAATTCACTTCCAAGCTGGTCATGGGCTTCGATTACAAGTTCATGAATTCGACTTGCACGACGGCGGGCGTACCCACGCCGCCGGGAGTGACCGCCAGTTGTACGCCTTATACGCTGCGCCCGATCACCGCGACCTACAGCGGACAGTGGCAGAAACCAGGTGAAGCGATCGACTTCAATGCCGGCTTCACACATCATCTGTTCCCGATGGGCAGCCACTACGCCGGTGTAGGTGGCACCGACCGCTATTCCTTCGTCACCGGTCGTCAAACCTCCGACACATTTACCGCCCTGCGTCTGGGCGGCAGCTATTCCGCTGCGATGTCCGGCGAATGGCTGGGGCGTGCCGCATTCAACGGCCAATACGCTCACAACCCTCTTCCTGCCGGAGAGCAAATCGGCCTCACGGGCAGCAGTACCGTACGCGGTTTTCTTGAGCGGGCCGTGTCGACCGATCGCGGCTTTGTGGCGAACCTCGAAGTTTATTCACCCGACTATGCGAGCAAGATGGGTATCGAGGGTTCGCTCAAAGGCCTGATCTTCTACGACTGGGCCAGCGGGCATAACTTCGCGGCGACTACATTTTCCCGCTCCAACGTCTCATCGATGGGTGTCGGCTTGCGTTACAACCTGAAAAAGGACGTTTCAGCACGCTTCGATATCGCTCGTGTCCTGGAAGGCCATCAGCCTGGTCCGGGGACGGCCGAAGCTGCCAAGCCCGGCGACATCCGCGGCCACTTCGGACTCGCCTTCGGCTTCTGACCAAAGGCTGCTCGTTTGCTCCGGGTGTGACTTAGTCCCTGTCCGACAAGTGGATTTTTGGCTATAAACCATAGGTGAATGGGCGGCTGTTCCGCCCTTGGAGTCTGCAGATGAGTTACAAGAACCTTTCCCGCAATCGCACGTGCCGGTTATCCACGCCGGTTCGTCTGGGCGTAGCGGCGGTAGCCGCGTGCTTCCTCGCGGCGCCGGTGCTGTCCAACCCGGTGAATCCGACCGTGGTCAATGGCACGGCGACCTTCAATCAGGCCGGCAACGTCCTGACGGTGACCAACAGCAACGGCGCCATCATCAACTGGGACAAATTCTCCATCAAAGCTGGGGAGACTACCCGCTTCGAGCAGGCCTCGGCGTCTTCCAGCGTACTCAACCGGGTCTTGAACGACCCCTCGGCCATCTACGGCACCCTGAGCTCCAACGGTCGCGTCTGGCTGATCAATCCGGCCGGCATCATGGTCGGCGCCAGTGGCCGGATCGACACCGCCGCCTTTGTTGCCAGCACCCTGAACATCAGGAACGAAGACTTCCTCGCCGGGCGCCACCTGTTCATCAACGACGGCACGGGCAAGGACGTCATCAACCAGGGCGAAATCAGGACCCCCGCCGGCGGCAGCGTCTATCTCATCGGCAGCAGCGTCACCAACGAAGGCATCATCAGCACCCCCAACGGCGAAACCATCCTTGCTGCCGGAGCCACGGTCAGCCTGATCGACAGCGCCACACCGGGCGTCAAGGTCGACATCACCGGCGCGACCGGCAACGCCACCAACCTCGGTGAAATCACGGCCGAAGCCGGGCGCATCGGCATCGCCGGCGTCATCGTCAGGAACAGCGGCACACTCAACGCCAGCAGCGTCGTAGCCGATGGCGGGCGGATCTTCCTCAAAGCCAGCCAGGACGCCTATGTGGATGGCAACGGCCGCATCGTCACCACCGGCACCAAGGGCGGCAGCGTTGAAGTACTCGGCAACCGGGTCGCGGTGATGGACCACGCTAGCATCGACGCCAGCGGCACGAACGGAGGCGGCACGATCCTGGTCGGCGGCGACTACCAGGGCAAAAACCCGGACATTCAGAACGGTACCATCACCTTCTTCGGGTCGGGCGCGAGCCTGAAAGCGAACGCGACGGATAACGGCGATGGCGGCAAGGTGATCGTGTGGGCGGACGACACGACACGGGCCTACGGAACGATCGAAGCGAAGGGTGGCGCCAACGGCGGCAACGGCGGCTTTGTCGAAACCTCGGGGCATCGCTATCTGGACTTCGATGCCAAGGTAGATACCCGCGCGCCTAACGGCAATGCGGGCATGCTGTTGCTCGACCCGGCACATATCACCATCACCGACTCGGGTGCGGCCTCCGGCCTGATAGGAACCTTTTCTCCGGCTGCGGATAATTCTTCTTCAACGATTGGATGGGACACGATAGTTAGCCAAATGGCATATGGCGGAGTCACTATCACGACCTCGCCGTACGGCGGAAACATCAACTTTCAACAAAGTACACCGTGGTCTTACGCTTCAACCAATGCTTTGACCTTTACTGCTTCGGGAATGATCCAGGGCAACTGGGGCGGCGGGCCGGGCGTTCAACCTTCAACCGGCCTGATGCTCACCAACACTTCAACCGGCGACATCTACTTTAATGGCGGTTTGGGGGTGTTTCTCGGCAACGGCAGCATCAAAACAGGCGGTAGCGGTCAGATAATAAGCGCCAACGGTTCCATCGGGATTGGCTACTTTGAGGCGCTGACAGGCATGACGGTGAACGCCAAGTACTCCATTTGGGATGACAATTGGCAAACACCGGGTGCGGTTAACATCTATTCCAATGGGGCAATCAACCTGACCAGCAACTACGGCGGCGACCCCTTCTCGACCTGCACGAGTTCGACATGGTGCAGCGCCATCCAGGCGGACACTGCGGGTTCTACGTCGTCGATCACTGCAACCGTGCTGTCAACCGCGACCAGCGGCGGGATTGGAATTCGACATCAAGGCAACTTGCCGGCGAACGTCAGCCTCTACGACTACTCCACTGTTGCTGCCAAAAATGAAGTCGGGATACATGCGACAGGGGACATCAATCTTGGAGCGGGCCACACCCTTCGTTCCAACGGTGGCGGCATCTATGTGGAGGCGGGCGGCAACATGACGATCGCGGGGGCGAACTTCTATGGAGGTCCGTCTGAACTCGCATTCTTTGCCGGCGGAAATCTGACGGTAAATCAGAGTCTCACGACATCCACTGCGGGCTCCTTCCTCGGTTTTGCCGCCGGCTCGACAATTACCGTCAACCAGGCGCTTGTATCTGCCGGCGATATCGCAATGATTGCGGGTATCAACAAGGCAAGCCTTGAGACCATCGACGACAATCCGACCGTCAGCAACTCCTTGGCAAATCAGTTCGTGGCCTTGCTGACCAATAGCGGGACGATCAATGTCAACGCCAACGTGACGGCTGCGGATTTCGTTGGAATTGTCGCCAACACGGTCAATGTAACCGGGGCCACTGTGACCGGAACGTCGGGAGCTGCAGTTATCGGCGCGTTTCAGGATCTGACCTTGTTCAATGCAACCGTTCAGGGACCGGACGCCTTCCTGTTCGCGGGCGGCGATATTCGAGTGAATAACGGGTCCCTCGTATATGCGACGAGTGACAGTGTGTACCTTGGCCTTCTCGGTTCCGACTCCACGTTGTATATCAACGATACCACCGGCATGTCGGCGTCGAAGATTCACGCCTATAGTCCGAGTACGATCAATATCGGCTTTCTGTCGCGCTCGTCGGGCGGTATCGTGATTGACGGCACGGAGACCACCACCACGGTAGCCGGCGGTAGCGGATTCTACGTGGGCGCGTCACCAGTCCCGGCAACCCCGGGTAACGGATTGCAAATCGCCTATGCCAGCGTTATGACTGATCTTTGCGCCAGCAGTCCGGATCTATGCAATCCGAAGCCGCCGAACGACAGCCCGATCGACGAACCGCCGCCGACGTTTGAAATCGTCGGACCGGGCGGCACGCAGCCGGGAAGCGGCGGCGGCTCGACCGCGGGCGGCACCGAAGGCAGCTTTGGTGGCGAAGAAGGCAACGGCGACAAGAAGGACGAAAAGAAAGACGACAAGGATAAGAAGTCAGACCAAGCCAAGGACGAGAAGAAAGATGAAAAACCAGGCCAGAAAAAAGTTGCCCAATGTTCAACGTGAGCCGGACGCCGGCATGATGCGGGGCCTGTTCGCCGCGCTGGCGCTTAGTCTGGCCTGGGTCCCGGTGACCTATGCCGCCACGGCAGGCCAGATCACGCACCTGTCGGGCACGCTGTCGGCCAAGCGGGCCGACGGCACCAGCAAACTGCTCTCCGTCAAATCCGAAGTCCTGGAAGGCGACACGCTCGGCACCGAGAGCGAAACCTACGCCCGGATCAAGTTTGTCGACGGCGGCGAAGTCGTCCTGCGCCCCGGCACCCAGCTGAAGATCGAAAACTACACCTACAACGCCGCCAAGCCCGAAAGCGACAACGTCGTCATGAGCATGTTCAAGGGCGGCCTGCGGGCGGTGACCGGATTGCTGGGCAAACGCAGTCGTGAAAAAGTCAGCTTCCAGACCGAGACAGCCACCATCGGCATTCGCGGCACCCACTTTGGCGCGCTGCTGTGCCAGAGCGACTGCGGCGGCGTACCCACCACCGGCGGCCAGCCCCCGCCCAATGGTTTGCATGTGGACGTCACCAACGGCTCGATCAGCATGAGCAACAGAGCCGGTACGGTGCAGATCAACGCTGGGCAATTCGGCTTTGTGGCCAACCCGAATACCCCGCCGGCGATCGTGCCCCCGCAACAGGGCATTCAGGTCACGATGCCGAGTTCGATCGCGCAGAACAAGGGCGGCGGCAAGGGCATCGGCAAGGGCGATGATGCGGAGTGCAAGATGTAGCAAAGAGTCGCCGTAGCATCAGCGCCGACTTCTGAGACGCAGTGCGAAAACCGCCGGCCATCGAGAGATCGCTGGCGGTTTTGTTTCCTGATCCGTGCTTACTTCTGCTTCGCCACCCGTCCCATCAAATAGAACTCATCGTTCGGCCGCATGCCCGTCATGTTCGCCATGCGATTCGAGAGTCCGAAAAACGCCGCCACGGCGCCGATGTCCCAGATGTCTTCGTCATTGAAGCCATGCTCGTGCAGCGTGGTGAAATCGGCATCACCGACCGCGCCGGAATCAAGCGCGACCTTCATGGCGAAATCCAGCATCGCCGTCTGGCGCGGGGTGATATCCGCCTTGCGGTAGTTGATGGCGACCTGATCGGCGACCAGCGGATTCTTTGCCCGGATGCGCAGGATCGCGCCGTGGGCCACCACGCAATACTGGCAGCCGTTGGCGTTTGAGGTGGTGACGACGATCATTTCGCGCTCGGCTTTTGACAGACCGCTGTCTTTTTCCATCAGCGCGTCGTGGAAGGCGAAGAAGGCGCGCCACTCGGCGGGGCGATGCGCCAGCGCGAGAAACACGTTGGGGATGAAGCCGGATTTCTCCTGCACTTCGAGGATGCGGGCGCGGATGTCTTCCGGCAGATCCTCCAATTTCGGTACCGGGTAGCGGCTGATCGACGGAGTGGTCATGATGTCCTCGTTGAATTTGCTTTGATGTCGGCGTATTTTACGGTCTCCCCAACTTAAATCAGGGTGACCAACATGAACAACCCCCCCCACGGATGCCAGGAATGAAGACCGACGATCAAGCGCAGTTCGATAGCCTGCTGCCGTCGGAACCGTTCAGTCGCCGCGCCTTTATCGCCACCGCAGTCGGTGCCGGCTTTGCCTTGGCCGTGCAGCCGATATCGGCCCAGACGGTGGTCAAGACCGATACGGAGGGCTTGCTTGCCGGCGAGATCATGGTGCCCGCCGCCGATCGAAGCCTGCCCGGCTATCGCGCCATGCCCGTCGGCGGATCGAAGTTGCCGACGGTTCTGGTGATTCACGAAATATTCGGTGTGCACGAGTACCTCCGCGATGTCTGCCGCCGGTTGGCCAAGGCCGGGTATCTGGCGATTGCCGTGGACATGTACATACGTCACGGCGAAACCGCGAAGATGACTAACGTCCAGGACATCATGGCCGGGCCGGTTGCTGCGTCATCGGATGCCGAACACATGGCCGATCTGGATGCCTGTGCCGTCTGGGCAACGAAAAACGGGGGCGATCCGCAGCGCTTGGCGGTGACAGGCTTCTGCCGCGGTGGACGGACCACGTGGTTGTACGCTGCGCACAATCCCCGGCTGAAGGCGGCCGTGGCCTGGTACGGGGCTCTGGATGGAGCGCCGACGGCGCGTCAACCGAAGTGGCCGCTCGACCTGGCCGGGCAGATGAAGGCGCCCGTCCTCGGTTTGTACGCGGGCAAGGATCAGGGCATTACCGCGGACCAGGTCGAG
>JBIJDI010000229.1:0-4771 GCA_044344235.1 Sulfuritalea sp.
GGCGGACGCTGGATCAACGTCAGGCATCCGCTGCTGCGCGTCGTCGATCACCGCGCAGGCGACATCGATGCCTATCTCGGAGAGAGCCAGATCGGTGCCGTGACCGTCGGCCAGACCGTGTACTTTTACCCCGACGCGCCCCACTGGCCGGTGATGCAAGCCACCGTGGCGGAAGTCGATGCCGCCGCCGGGCATGCCATCCCCCACCCGCTGCTGGCCTCGCTGCACGGTGGCGGTATCGCCGCCACCCAACCCGCCAGGGACGCGCTGGTCGCCCACGAAACCATCTACCGCGTCAGGATGCGCATGGCCGCCGGCGAACCCGGATTCGCGCAGGTGGTGCGCGGCACGGTGCGCATCGAGACCGACTGGCTGTCGATCGGCAGGGCGGGATTCGCCCACGTCGTCTCGGTGCTGGTGCGCGAAAGCGGCTTTTAGAGCCCCAGCGCGTAGCGCATGGCTCGAAGCGGCCTGCGCAGCAGATAGTAGATTAGCGGCACCCGCTCTGCATAGATTTTTGCCATGCCCTTGAGTCCTAGGCGCGGTGGGACTTCGCCCGCGGCAAAGGCCGCCTTGACGATATACGCGGGATGCCCTTCCGCGGACATGCCGGTTTCATAGGAAGCCTGCACCACCGAGGCGGAATACGACGCCAGCGGTGAAATGTTCAGATACATCGTCACGTCTGCGCCGGAATCGAGCGCGACGGCATCATCCGGAGAGACATGAATCGTCAGGACCACTTGCGACGGATCGGCCACCGTCATGATGCGTTCGCCGACCTGCACCGGTTTGCCCCGCCATTCCTCGGCATCGGCAAACAGCGCGATGCCGTCGGCCGGCGCCACCAGTTTGAGGCGGGCCAGCAGTTCGGTCAGATAGGCCACCTCGGCTCGGCGCTCGCGCACCCTAGAATCGAGCAGTTGCAGATCCGACTTGGAGGCATCGTCGGCGAAGGCCTTGCCCGCGCTGCGCGTCAGGTCGGCACGCGCCACGTCGAGCGTCTTTTGCGCAACCAACAGGCGATTCCGCGTTGCCGTGTCGTCGATCTCGACCAGTGCGGCCCCCGCCCGCACCGTCTGATTGGGCACTACAAGAACCCGCGCCACCACGCCATCCACCGGCGCCGTCACCGGGTGCGGCTTGAGCGGCGAAACCTCTGCCGCGGCGAGCACCGACAGGCGAACCGGGAACAACAGGACGAGGCCGAGACAGCTAAGCACCAGCGCCCTGGTACGCCAGGAAAACGCCCGCCAGCGCGTCGGCGCCAGCGCCGCAATCCGGTGCTGCAAACCCAGTTGTTCGCGCCGCCACGCCCACAGGGCGAACTCGCTCTGCTGGCCAAGCCAGGCAGCCAGCGCCGCTTCATCATCGGAAAATGGCGCGTGCCGGCCGAACCAGAGACCGCCCAGCGCTTCGCCGCCCGGTGACTTGAGCAGGACGACCAGTGCGTGACGGGGAATCCACTCGGCGCCATCGTTCAGCTCCGAGGGGAAATCCGCCTCGGCCAGGATGCGCACCGGCACCTCGCCGCCGACCCCCCGGGCATGATCGGCTGCGCGCGAAAACCACAGCGCGAACGGAGCATCGGAGTCTGTTTCGGCGAGGCCCGATGCCGCAGCCAGAACCGGTCGCCCGAGGACGTCCGGCTTCCACAGAAAAGCCTGATCGTAGGCCAACAGGGAAAACGGCTCGTTGACTAGGAGGAACTCGATTTCCACCAGCGAACGGGCCGTCCGCAGACGGCCCTCATAGCTGAGAAGATCCGCCGCGGTGGGCGAACTCAATTGGACTTGCCCGGGTCTTCCACGAACACTGCCTGTCCGATCATTCCCGGCAACAGTCCCGTCGTGTCACCGACGAAGACCACCTGGAGTTCCAGCGACTGCGAAACCCCATCCACCCGCGCATTCAACTTGGCCACCTTGGCCGCGTATCTGCGCCCGCTTTCCCTGATGTCGATCGACAAGGGCGAGCCCTGCTTGAGACGCACGGCCAGTGCCGAAGGCACATGCACGGCTGCCTTCAGCCGGGCGGTGGCAACGATCTCCATCACCGGCTGGTTCGGCGCGACACTCTCCGCCTGCCTGGCCTTCAAACGCACAACGCGACCGGCATAAGGCGCGAGGATGGTGCAGAACGACATCTGGGCTTCCTGCTGCTTGACCTGGCTTTTGGCCCGCTCGCCGGCCGCCGCGGCAAGCGTCACTTCAAGATCACCGGCGGCGCCAAGGCCCTGCAGCCTCAGTTTGGCGAGATGCGTTTCGCGGGCGCCGAGATATTCCGCATTCAGGGCATCGAGCCTGGCCTTTGGCTCGGCGCAGTCAAACTCGACCAGGACGGCCCGCGCGGGAAAACCGTCTCCGATAGCGAAGCGGATCCGGTTGATTTTTCCAGCCATCTGCGCGGAAAGCGTCGCTTCATTGTCCGCCATCACCAGGGCCGACATTTCCATGCCGGCTTCCGGCTTCGGAGTAGCACTGCGCGCTGCTGCCGGCGCCGGGAGCGGAACGGCGGCGGCCGCTGCGGCCGGGGTCGTTGCGGGTGTGGCTGCAGCGAGTGCGGGTGCGGCGGGCTGCTGCGCCTGCGCAAAACCAGCGGAGAGCGAGAGGATGGCGGCAAGAACCACGCTTGCAAACGCCGGCGCACGGGACATTGAGGGAGTCATTGTGGAATATTCACCGGGGTTGGTTATTGTCGCCACGCTCGGCGGCTTCCGCCGTGGCGGAAAAGACATCGATCTTGAGGCCCGTGGTATAGATGCCGAGGATATTGGCCGACGGCACCTTTTCCGCATCAACGGCCGGTTTCGGTTTCGCCTTCAAGCGGCTTTCGCCGGCCGAACCGGCCTTGGCGAGATGCTGGCGGACCGGATCGATGACGCGGTAGCCGGCGCCCTCGCCGAGCGCGCGCCACTGTTCGGCCGTCACCGGAGTCATCAGCATGCTTTGCTGCTGCCCCTCGAAAAGGACTGCGCCGGCACTGTCCACAAGCTTGAGCTTCATGGTTGCCGGCTGGCCGGAAACGCCAGCCGGCAGGAGCGTGACGCTGGATTCGATGCGATAGAGCGCGGTCTGATCGCCGTCGACGGTGGCCAGCTTCGACAGCCGGAGAATGCGCTGCATGGAGCTGGTGAATGCGCCGGCATCCTCCTGCGCCAGCCCCTCGACCGGCATCACGGCAACGGGGATCTGGACCGCTGGCGCCTTCGGCGTGAAGCTGGCGTCTTCCCAGCCGCGGATCTTCGTCGCCAGTGCCGCCGCAAGGGCTTCGGGGGCATGGGTCTCGACGTTCAGCGGAAGGCTGTCCATGCCCATGGAATTGTAGAGCCGGCCGACGGCGCCCTGCAGGTTGGCGTACACGAGGTCGCGATTGATCCTCGAAATCATGCCCCGCGCCTTGGCGCGGATCAGTTCGAGTTCGGTCTCCAGACCGACCTGCTTCGAGGCATTGAGGTAGCCGACGATGCGCATGTCGTCATTGACGGCATCGTCCCAGATCTCGAATTCCTGCGTCAGCAGGCGATAGCGCACGGCAGCAATGCGCGTCTGGCCCAGCACCCCCACCGTCAGCGCGAGGCGCCGCGTTTCGTCCACCCTGGCCGCTGCCTGATTGGCCTCCATGAGGCTCGGCAGCGACACCAGCTTGATGAGGTTCCATGACAAGTTCAGGCCGGCCGACGACCAGCGGTTATTGACCAGATATTTGTTCGAGTCGTAGTTGGTGCCGGTATCGAAAGCCAGCGAGGGCAGCACCGACAGCAACTGCCGGGTCCCCTCGACGTCGGTGATGCGTGCGCGGTAGCCCTCCTCGCGCAACTCCGGGCGGTTTTCCACTGCAATCTGTTCCAGGGTTTCGATATTCGCCGTCAGATCCGGCGGCTTCGGATCGTCGATGCGCGGCATCGCGACGGAATAGTCCAGGCCGGGCCGCAGATTAAGCAGCTGCGCGAGATCCAGCTTTGCCTGTGCCAGCTCCTGCCGGCGCATCGATATCTGCTGTTCGAGGTCGAGCAGCGATCGCTTGTACGCCACGATCTGCAGCGGCGGCAGGAGCTTGCGCGTTTCAATCAACTTGGCGCGCGCCGCCGCCTGGCCGACCTCGCCCAAAAGGGTGTCGGCTTCCGGCAGCAGCCGTTGCGCGGCCTCGACCCGCCACCAGGAACTGCGGACATCCTGAATCAGGTTCTGCACCGCCTTGCGCCGGCGCTCCTCGGCGATCATCGACTGGTCGGCAAGTTGTTTGGCGCGCAGGTAGGAAAGCCCGAAATCCAGCACATTCCACGAGAACGTGAGGCTGTCGTAATTGTGGCTGCGTTCCGACGCCGACGACGGCGTGGCCGAGATCGAGCCTGAGGGCGTGTAGCCGAGGCCGAAGGCATCGTTGTTGCGCGTCGAGTAGCCGGCAGCCGTCGTCAGCCTCGGCAGCAGGTCGTAGTTGGCCAGCTGCGTCTGGCCGAGCGACGCGGCCTCCTCCATCAGACGCGTGCGGTAGTCCATGTTGTACTTGAGCGCACGGGCAATGGCATCGTGCAGCGACAGCGGCGCCTTGATGGCTTCCTGGTCGTCGAACAGCCGCCGCTGGTCTTCGGCCGCACGCTTCTGGTGGGCGTCTTCGCTGAGGGCAACCGGCCTGACGGCGCAGCCGGAAATCGCGAATGCGGCGCCGATGGCCAACACTACCGCCAATCCTTGTCGCCAAGGTAAAGAAATCGTCATGTTCATCTTGTTTTCCGCATTGAAATCGCGCTATCCCGGCAAGCGGTGGGTAT
>JBIJDI010000230.1:0-4763 GCA_044344235.1 Sulfuritalea sp.
GTCGATCACGGTGAAGAATATGCCTTCCGCGATTCCGGCGACCAGAAAAGAGGGCCACAGCACCCATAAGGTTCTCAGCATTGTTGTCTCCCAGAATCCGAAAGGGAACGCCTACTTCGCGTTGCGGGCGTCTTCTTCCATGTGCTTCCTAGCATAGCCGTAGAGATAAACACCGATGACGACCACGAAACCAATCGTAAACAGGCTGAGCAGACCGATGTCGCTACCAATCAAGAGTTTCCACGCTTCCATGATATTGACTCCTTGTAGTTGATGAATTCAATGCCGGATGTCGGCAGGAACGGGGGCGGTTCCCGGCGTCGGCGGATTGCCGATTAGCGTCTCTCCGTTGGCGGGCAGAATCACATTGCCCATCAAACGCCAGGTCTTGCGCTCGTCCTCCAGCAGCACCAGCCAATGCCCTGCAGCCGGCAGGCGGACCTCGCCGGAATAGACATCACCGTTCTTCACCAGCACCCGCGACTGATCCAGCCCGGCACGGGTGGGGTGGGAGATGGTCAGCGCCAGCGTCGGTGGCATCACGAAGCTCTTGTCGCGTGCCTCCATGCGCACCGACAAGGTATCGCCGACAATCCTGACACCCGCCACCAGCCCCATTTTGGTGGCCTGCTCGCTGCGGGCGATGGTCTGGTTCGCGGAAAGCCCCTTGCGATAGTAGTCGTCCGTAACCAGCCCGTCATTGCTGACCACGGCCAGCCAGGCCGTATAGAGCGCGGCCACAACGACGATGAACGGCCCTGCCGCCAGAATCCACGGCCAGGGTTCGCGGTACCAGGGACGGGCAATTGCGGTGTTCATATTGGTTTCCTTCATGGTTGCAGGAAGCTGGCTTTTTCGTGCACCGCCACCCTCTCGTCGGCAAGGGACTTCACGTCAAAAAAGATCTGGTTCGAACCCTTCTTGCCCGATTCGGGAGGCACCCGCACCTGAACCGAGAAACTCCTGGCCGCCGCGGCCGGAACTTCAAGGATGCGCTCACCGACCATGTCTATTCCCGGCAGGCCGGTAACGCTGACAGCATAGCGGTGCGGTGCTTCCGAAACATTGATGACATGCAGACGGTACACATTTTCGATCAGCCCGCCCTCGACCTCGCGCGCCAGGGTTGCACGGTCGCGGATTACGTCAACACGCAAGGTCGCCTTGGTGGCGATGCCCCAGACAAATGCCAGGCAGATCGCCGCCAGAATCGTCGAGTAGACGATCACCCGCGGCCGAATGACGTGGCCGAGGATTTCCTTCCAGCCCCAGTGCGCCTCGATCGCGTGCTCGGTGGAATAGCGGATCAGCCCCTTCGGATAATCCATTTTCACCATCACCTGATCGCAGGCGTCGATGCACGCCGCGCAACCGATGCACTCGTACTGCAAGCCGGCGCGGATGTCGATGCCGGTCGGGCAGACCTGGACGCAGATCCCGCAATCCACGCATTCGCCCTTGGCAATCGACTTCGGATCGACGCCCTTCTTGCGCGCCCCGCGCGGCTCTCCGCGTTCGGTATCGTAGGTGATGGTCAATGTATCGGGATCGAACATCACGCCCTGGAAGCGCGCGTAAGGACACATGTGCTTGCAGACCTGCTCGCGCATGTGGCCGGCGAACAGGTAGGTGAAGGCGCCGTAGAACAGCATCCAGAAGGTTTCCCACGGCCCCAGCGAGAAGCTCCAGAGAGAAGTCCACACGGTCTTGATCGGCGTGAAATAGCCGACAAAGGTGAAGCCCGTCCAGAATGCCAGCAGCCCCCAGGAGGCATACTTGGCCGTGCGCAGCCACAGCTTGCGTCCGGTCATCGGCGCGGCATCGAGCTTGATGCGCGCGTTGCGTTCGCCCTCGATCTTTTGCTCGATCCAGGTGAAAATTTCGGTGTAAACAGTTTGCGGACAGGCGTAGCCGCACCACAAGCGCCCTCCCACTGCTGTAAACAGGAACAGCGAATACGCTGAAATGATCAGCAGGATCGCAAGAAAAATAACGTCCTGCGGCCAGAACACCAAGCCGAAGATGTAGAACTTGCGCTCGACCAGATCGAACAGCACCGCTTGCCGCCCGTTCCAGGGCAGCCAGCAAACACCGTAATAAATCAGTTGGGTAATCCAGACCAGGGCCCAGCGCCACGTCGCGAAGATACCGCTGACGGCCCGCGGGTGCACTTTCTGGTGGACTTCGTAAAGGCTTTCCTCGACGAAGTTGGGCTTGGCTTCCTGCGACGGCCTGGGGGAGGCGGATGTCATGATAATCGTATTACTATATTCTTATAAAGCTGCCCAAAAATTCCCCGGCGCCACATTTCGTGGAGCCGGGGATCCAGAGCCAGTTTACTTCTTTTCTGCCGGCGCCGCGGCGACCGGTGCTGCTGCTGCCGGTGCTGCGGCAACATCCTTGACGCCGCCGCCAAGCCCATACACATAGGCTGTCAGCAGATGCACCTTGGCGTCGCCGAGGAACTCGCCGAAAGCCGGCATGCGGTTGGTACGGCCCTTGGTAATCGTCTCGATGATGGTGTCTTCGGAACTGCTGTAGAGCCAGATCTTGTCCGTCAGGTTCGGTGCCAAACCGACCGTGCCTTTACCATCCGGGCCATGACAGGCGGCGCAGGCAGGAGCGAAGAGTTCCTTGCCGCGCTGGACGCGATTGGAATCGGCAGCGAGGCCCGACAGGGATCGCACATAGTTTGCGAGGTCCTTGATCTGGTCGCCGTTCAGGTCAGGCTTGACACCCTTGGCCGGCATCATGGCGTCGCGACCCTTGAGGATCGATTCCTTGATCTGCTCCGGCGTACCGCCAAACAGCCAGTCGTTGTCGGTCAGATTGGGGAAGCCGCGGGCGCCCTTGGCATCCGAACCGTGGCACTGCGCGCAGTAGGTCAGGAACAGGCGCTGGCCCATTTCCTTCGCCTCGCTGTTGGCCGCCACTGTCATGATGTCCTGCGACTGGAACTTCTTGTAGATCGGCCCGTACTGCTCATCGGCCTTCTTCATCTCGCCGTCATATTGGCCGGTGGAAGACCAGCCGAACTGGCCCTGAAAGGTGCCCAGGCCCGGATACATTGCCAGATAGAACAGCGAGAAGACGATGGTGATGTAAAACAACCAGCGCCACCAGCTGGGCAAGGGATTGCTGAACTCCTGCAAGTCCCCGTCCCATACGTGACCGGTGGTCTCGCCTTCCACGTGCTTCGCCGAGCTCTGCATCCAGAGCAAGACACCACAACCGACAACACTGACGAGCACGATGCTTATTACGTAATAATTCCAGAAGCCGCTGACAAAATCACTCATGATGATTTCCTTTCCTGATTCTGCGTAGCCTGCGACCCGGACGGCACAAACGGGCTGTCATCGTCGAGCGGCATCTTCGCCGCCTCGTCGTATGTCTGCTTGCGCCGGTCCGAATAGGCCCACCACACGATGCCGACGAAAGCAATGAAGGCCAGCACCGTGAAGAGGGAACGCAGGTCGTTAATGTCCACTTGCTTACCTTGTCTGCTTGAGCGCAGTGCCCATGCCCTGGAGGTAAGCGATCAATGCGTCGAGTTCCGTCGCGCCCTCGATGGCCTTTTTCGCTCCCGCGATTTCAGCATCGGTATAGGGCACGCCGACCGCGCGCAGCGCCTTCATCTTGGCGTCGATGACATCGTCCTTGAGCGGACGATTGAGCCAGGAATAGGCGGGCATGTTCGACTCGGGCACCACGTCACGCGGATTCAGCAGGTGCGTCTTGTGCCACTGATCCGAATAGCGGCCACCGACACGCGCCAGATCCGGGCCGGTGCGCTTGGAGCCCCACTGGAACGGATGGTCATAGACGAACTCGCCGGCCACCGAGTAGTGGCCATAGCGCTCGGTCTCGGCGCGGAACGGACGAATCATCTGCGAGTGGCAGTTGTAGCAGCCTTCGCGGATGTAGATGTCGCGTCCCGATAAACGCAACGGGCTGTAGGGCTTGACCAGCTCGTTGGTCGGCGTGGTGGTGGATTTCTGGAAGAACAGCGGGACGATCTCGAGCAGACCACCCACGCTGATGGTGAGGATGGTCAGAACGATAAACAGTCCTACGTTCCGTTCGATTTTGTCATGCGTCAACATGATGTATGGCTCCTTAATCTGTGCAATCGGGCTCAATGAGCCGCTGCGGGGGCGAGTACTGGCGCATCATTGACGGCCTTGCCACCCGCGATGGTCAGGAACATGTTCCAGGCCATGATGAGCATGCCGGAGAGGAACAGCAGGCCGCCCAACAGACGTATGGTCCAGAACGGATACGTAGCCTTGACCGATTCGACGAAGGAATACGTCAGCGTGCCGTCCACGTTCGTGGCGCGCCACATCAGGCCCTGCATCACGCCGGCAATCCACATCGAGGCGATGTAGAGAACGATGCCGATGGTGGCGATCCAGAAGTGTGCTTCGATCAGCTTCTTCGAGTGCATCTCGGCCTTGCCGAACAGGCGCGGCAACAGATAGTAGATGCAGCCGATGGAGATCATCGCCACCCAGCCCAAGGCGCCGGAATGCACATGGCCGACGGTCCAGTCGGTGTAGTGCGACAGCGCATTCACCGTCTTGATCGACATCATCGGGCCTTCGAAGGTCGACATGCCGTAGAAGGACAGTGAAGTGATCATGAACTTCAGGACCGGGTCATCGCGCAGCTTGTGCCAGGCGCCGGACAAGGTCATGATGCCGTTGATCATGCCGCCCCAGGAAGGCGCCAGCAGGATCAGCGAGAAGATCATGCCGACC
>JBIJDI010000231.1:0-4752 GCA_044344235.1 Sulfuritalea sp.
CGTCGCCCTCGTGGTCGCGGCGAACCCAAGCGGGTGCTGGTCGTCGACGACGAGGCGGACATCCGTGAGTTGCTCGACCTTACCCTGGCGCGCATGGGGCTTCAGGCCGATTGCGTCGGGTCTCTCGCCGAAGCGCGCCGCATGCTCGCCGGTCAGCGTTACCAGTTATGTCTGACGGACATGCGCCTGCCGGACGGCGAAGGTCTGGAATTGGTGCGCCACATTGCCGATACCGTGCCCGATTTGCCGGTGGCAGTGATCACGGCCCATGGCAGTGCCGAGAACGCGGTGTCTGCGCTCAAGGCCGGTGCGTTCGACTACATCGCCAAACCCGTGTCGCTGGATCAGCTGCGGGGAATGGTCAAGTCCGCGCTGGAATTGCCCGGACCGGAGTCGGGTGGTGACATGGGCAGCGCGGGCGGACTGCTTGGCGAGTCGACTGCGATTGAGCAGGTGCGCGGGCTGATCGATCGCGTGGCGCGAAGTCAGGCCCCGGTTCATATTTCGGGCGAGTCCGGGAGCGGCAAGGAACTCGCCGCGCGACTGATCCACACTTTGGGCGCTCGCCGCGACCGTACCTTCGTCCCGGTCAACTGCGGCGCAATTCCCGAGAACCTGATGGAGAGCGAGTTCTTCGGTTATCGCAAGGGGGCATTTACCGGCGCCAGCGAGGACCGCGAGGGATTCTTTCAGGTGGCCGATGGCGGCACCCTGTTTCTGGACGAGGTGGCCGAACTGCCCCTGACGATGCAGGTCAAGCTGTTGCGGGCGATTCAGGAGAAGCGGGTGCGCAAGGTCGGCGCCACCGGCGAGGAGGCCGTCGACGTGCGAGTGATCTGCGCCACGCATCAGGACCTCAAGGTGCTCGTCGAGCAGGGGCGGTTCAGGCAGGATCTGTTCTATCGCCTCAACGTCATCGAGTTGAGGATGCCGGCCTTGCGGGAGTGCCGCGAAGACATTCCGATGCTGGCACGGCACATTCTCGACCGGTTGGCACGGGCTGCCGACGCGAAGTCTCCGCCGCTGACTGCTCCTGCTCTCGAAGCCTTGCAGAGTTATCCTTTTCCAGGAAACGTCCGCGAGCTTGAGAACGTCATGGAGCGTGCGCTGGCTTTGATGGTTGGCGACCGCATCGACGTGGCCGATCTGAATCTGGTGCCCTTCCAGCTGGCGGGCACGGCTGCCACCACGGTCGGCGGATCTCTTCAGGATCATCTGGATCAGGTGGAGCGTCAGTCCATTCTTGATTCGCTGAAGCAGTCCAACGGCAATCGCACTGCCGCGGCAAGACTGTTGGGCGTCACCTTTCGATCCTTGCGCTATCGCATGGCTCGGCTGGGAATGAACGAGTGAGGCAGGCGCAGGACGCAATGGACGACGAAGGCTGGTTGTCTGCTGCGCGGCACGTGCCTTCGCCAAATTGCGACGAGCGACCTGCCGACGAGCCGGTTCGATTGATCGTCATTCACGCCATCAGCCTGCCACCCGACGAATTCGGCGGCCCGGAGATCGTCCAGCTATTTACCAATTGCCTTGATCCGGAGGCGCACCCTTATTTCAGGGAGATCGAGGGTCTGCGGGTTTCCGCCCATTTCCTGGTCCGTCGCGACGGAGAGTTGATCCAGTTCGTTCCCTGCTCACGGCGCGCATGGCACGCCGGTGTTTCCCGCTGGCTGGGCGAGGAGAACTGCAACAACTTTTCCATCGGTATCGAGCTCGAGGGCTGCGACCAGCTTGCATTCGAGGATGCTCAATATGGGACGCTCAATCGCCTGCTGGCCAATTTGCGTGAGCGCTACGTGATTGAAGATGTGGTCGGTCATAGTGATATCGCACCGGGTCGCAAGACGGATCCTGGTCCATGCTTCGATTGGCATCGAGTGCACGACGCAAGCAGATGAGTGTCGCAATGGCGCAACGCTTTTTTTTGCGTCTACATCAGAAATCACTTGCAGTCAAAAAAATCAACCACTACAATTAGTGTCAGATCGTTGTTGACCTACTAGATATAGTAGGTCGTTGTACAGAGGGGACGATACAGGTTGCAGCGTCCCGATCATCACCGGCTTCATGGCGACAAAGACGGGAGATCTGAATGCAGGAAGTTTTGGGCGATTTTTACACCGACCGCAACGGGGTTGCCCAACTGTCTTCTATCGCTATGGCAACGAATCAGCGCCCGCATTCATTTCACCGCAACTCATTCACTCCGCAAATTCCGACAACAGCTCGCGGCGCCGACGCGCCGAGCAGGCGCGTGTCTGCACGCCATCGGGGTACCCGCGCCAACCCGCGCCAGGCAGGCGTTGCGCAGGATCGTGATTTGCAAAATATGTTATTTGGTTGTTTGTGCGTTTGTCATTCGCGGTTTCAAAACGAAGTGATAGGCGGATAAACGTGAGGAATTCGTCGCTTTCGATTGCATCGGAGCGTTGGATAATCCGTGCTAGCCCAGACGGGTTGCAGTAAAAGAAGTAGTGGTGGTTCTTTCCTGTTAATTAGTTAAGGAGGTTCAACATGGCTGTTCAAAAGAAAGCCAAGAAGCCGGCCGCAAAGAAGGCTGCGGCTAAGCCCGCCGCTAAGAAGTCTGCGGCCCCGAAGAAGCCAGCTGTTAAAAAGCCGGCTGTAAAGAAGGCGGCTGCCAAGCCCGCTGCGAAGAAGCCCGCTGCCAAGAAACCGGCCGCGAAGAAGCCCGCTGCGAAGAAGGCTGTTGCCAAGAAGCCGGCTGCTAAGAAGCCAGCTGTCAAGAAGGCTGCACCGAAGAAAGTCGCTGCCAAGAAGCCGGCCGCGAAGAAGGCTGCACCGAAGAAGGCTGCTGCCAAGAAGCCTGCTGCAAAGAAGGCTGCACCGAAGAAGGCTGCTGCCAAGAAGCCTGCTGCAAAGAAGGCTGCACCGAAGAAGGCTGCTGCGAAGAAGCCCGCTGCCAAGAAACCGGCTGCGAAGAAGCCTGCTGCCAAGAAGCCAGCTGCCAAGAAGCCCGCCGCAAAGCCGGCTGCAAAGCCCGCTGCGAAGAAGGCTGCACCGAAGAAGGCTGCTGCAAAGCCGGCTGCGAAGCCCGCTGCCGCTGCTGCACCTTCCACGGCCGCTGCACCCGGCATCAAGTCGTCGCTGAATCCTGCAGCGGCTTGGCCGTTTCCCACCGGTTCCCGTCCCTGACGGTAGCATCGGCCTGCGCCTAGTCCTGCGGGACTGAGCGCGGCGCTCAGTGGATAGCAAGCGCGTGCTGTTAATTCAGCACGCGCTTTCTTTTATCGCCGGCGCGCGAAGCGCTATTGACGGCCCCCGAAGGGGAAGCCCCGTCACGCAAGGCGAAGGCGGGCAGAGCCCCGAGCCCCCTGGGCGAGGACGGTATCGGGGGCTATCTGGAATCCAGGAACTTTGCCATGCGGGCGAGGCCCTCTTCGATTTGACTCCGGTCGATCGTGTAGGCAAAGCGCATGTGGCTTTTTGGTGCGTTGCTGCCGAAGTCCAGCCCTGGCGTTGCCGCCACGCCGGCTTTTGTCAGTAGCTGTTCCGCAAGTTCGAAACTGTCTTCGGCGAGCGCCGCGCTATCCGCATACACGTAAAAAGCGCCCTGTGGTTCGGTCGAAATTCCGAAGCCAAGACTTCGCAAGCCCGGCACAAGCAGGTCGCGCCGCAAGCAAAATTCACCGCGACGTGATTCGAGAATAGTGGTCGTTTCCGGGCCAAAAGCTGCCAGGGCCGCATGCTGGGCGACTGTCGACGGCGCGATATAGAGGTTCTGCGCCAGCTTTTCAATCTCGCGCACATAGCGCTGCGGCGCAACCAGCCAACCCAGCCGCCATCCGGTCATGCCGAAGTACTTGGAAAAGCTGTTGATCACGAATATATCGTCGCTGATCGCCAGCGCGGATGCGGCGTCGACGCCATACGTCAGTCCGTGATAGATCTCGTCGACAAGCAAGGTGCCGCCCCGCACGGTGACTGCGTTGGCGAGGGTTGCCATGGTGTCGGGGTCGATCAGGGTGCCGGTTGGATTGGCCGGCGAGGCGACCAGCAGGCCTCGCGTCATTGCAGTCCATGATCGGGTGAGTTGTTCCACCGTCGGCTGATAGTTTGATCCCGCCGCCACCGGAAGCGAAACCGGAATGCCTTCGAGCAGGCGCACGAAATGGCGGTTGCAGGGATAGCCGGGGTCGGGCAGCAGCCATTCGTCACCGGGATTCACCAGCACGCCCAGCGCGAGCAGCAATGCGCCCGATGCGCCCGCCGTGACGACTATCCGCTCCGGCGAAATATCGAGTCCGTACCGCATTTGGTAAAAGCCACTGATCGCTTCACGCAGTTGGGGCAGGCCCAACGCGGCCGTGTAATGCACGTGTCCGCCGGAGAGGAAACGTTGGGCAGCTTCAAGAATGGGGTCGGCAGTCGCGAAGTCGGGCTCGCCCACCTCCAGATGAATGATCGACCGCCCTTCGGCTTCAAGTGCCTGCGCTCGGGCCATCAGTTCCATGACATGAAACGGAGCGATTTGCGCCATGCGTGCGGCAATGTTCATTCGATTCTCCAAAAGCAATCGGCCGCCTTGCATGACGCAGGGCGGCCGTTTGTTCGATCTTTCGGCGTACTGTTAGCGTCAGCGCGCTGCGCCCTTCGGAACCGTCAGTCCACCAGTGCCAGTTCGAACAGCTCTCGCTTGAGGGTCAGCGAACGCGGCATCCGGCTCTTGAGCTTCTCGAACCATTCGGCATGCAGCTTGAGCTCTTCACGCCAGGCAGTGGTGTCCACCGC
>JBIJDI010000001.1:0-50072 GCA_044344235.1 Sulfuritalea sp.
ATGCCAACAACGAAATCAGTTCTTGGTCTGATCAACCAGTTTGTTCTTCTTGATCCACGGCATCATTGCCCGCAACTGCTCGCCGACCAGTTCGATCGGATGCTCTGCAGTCAGACGACGGCGGGCAGTCATTTCCGGATAGTTGGTGCGCCCTTCGAGGATGAACTTCTTGGCATACTCACCGCCCTGAATCGCCCTCAAGGCTTCCTTCATGGCAGCCCTGGCTTCGGGCCCAATCACCTTGGGGCCGGTCACGTACTCGCCATACTCTGCATTGTTGGAGATGGAGTAGTTCATGTTGGCGATGCCACCTTCGAAAATCAGATCGACGATCAACTTGACCTCGTGCAGGCATTCGAAATACGCCATCTCTGGTGCGTAACCCGCTTCAGTCAGCGTCTCGTAGCCTGCCTTGATCAATTCAACCAAGCCCCCGCACAGCACCGCCTGCTCGCCGAACAAGTCGGTCTCGGTTTCCTCGCGGAAGTTGGTCTCGATCACGCCACCCTTGGTTCCGCCGTTGGCGGCAGCGTAGGACAACGCGATATCCTTGGCTTTGCCCGATTTATCCTGATGAACGGCGATCAGCGAAGGAACGCCACCACCGCGCACGTACTCGGAACGCACGGTATGGCCAGGCCCCTTCGGCGCAATCATGATCACATCAACGTCGGTGCGAGGAATCACTTGGTTGTAATGCACATTGAAGCCATGGGCGAAGGCCAGTGCAGCGCCCTTCTTCATGTTTGCCTCGACCTCACCGTAATAAACGGAAGGGATAGTCTCATCAGGCATCAGCAACATTACGACGTCCGCGTCTTTCACCGCCTTGGCGACTTCCTCGACCTTGAGGCCGGCCTTCTTGGCCTTGCTCCAGGAAGCCCCCCCCTTGCGCAAGCCGACTGTCACTTTAACGCCGGAATCATTGAGGTTCTGAGCATGAGCATGGCCTTGCGAACCGTAGCCGACGATAGTGACTTTCTTGCCTTTGATGAGGGAAAGGTCGGCATCCTTGTCGTAATAAACTTTCATTTTTTTCCTTTGTTTCAGAGTTCAGACTTTGAGAATTCGATCGCCGCGTCCGATGCCGGATACGCCGGTACGAACGGTTTCAAGGATCAGCGAGCGGTCAATGGCTTCGAGAAAGGCATCCAGCTTCGAACCGTTGCCCGTCAGTTCTATGACGTACGTCGAATCGGTGACATCGATGATGCGGCCGCGAAAAATATCGGCAATCCGCTTCATCTCCTCACGATCCTTGCCGGCGGCGCGCACCTTGACCAGCATCAACTCGCGCTCGATATGCGCGGCTTCGGACAGATCCACCACCTTGACGACGTCTATGAGCTTGTTGAGCTGCTTGGTGATCTGCTCGATAACATCGTCCGATCCGGTGCTGACGATGGTCATGCGGGAAAGTGAAGCATCTTCCGTCGGTGCCACTGTCAGTGACTCGATGTTGAAGGCACGGGCAGAGAAGAGCCCGGAAACACGGGAGAGTGCGCCGGCCTCGTTTTCGATAAGAATGGAAATGATGTGTCGCATGCTTACAGTTCCTCGGCCAGAATCATTTCCGACAGGCCTTTGCCGGCGGCCACCATCGGGTACACGTTGGCCGTCTGATCAGTCAGGAAATCCATGAAGACCAAGTCGTTCTTGTGTTTGGTGAACGCCTCGCGCAGGGCCGGTTCAACATCAGCGGGACGCTCGATCTTCATTCCCACATGGCCGTAGGCTTCAGCCAGTTTGACGAAATCGGGCAAGGCATCGACGTAGGACTCGGCGTAGCGATTGCCATGGAACATCTGCTGCCACTGCCGCACCATGCCGAGATAGCGGTTGTTGAGATTGATGATCTTGATCGGCAGCCGAAACTGCTTGGCTGTCGACAACTCCTGAATATTCATCTGAATCGATCCCTCACCGGTCACGCAGGCCACCGTAGCTTTCGGATTTGCGAAACGCACGCCCATCGCATAGGGCAAACCAACGCCCATCGTGCCAAGACCGCCGGAATTGATCCAGCGACGAGGTTTGTCGAACTTGTAATATTGAGCCGCCCACATCTGATGCTGACCCACGTCAGAGGTAATGAAGGCATCTCCACCCGTGACCTCATAGAGTTTCTCCACCACGTACTGGGGCATGATGACTTCCTTGCCCTGCTTGTACTTGAGGGATTTCTTGCCACGCCATTCATCGATCTGCTTCCACCAGGCGGCCAGCGCCTTCGGATCAGGTACGCCTGCAGAAGCTTCGAGAAGCTTCTGCAGTTCGTCAAGCACATCCGGCAGATTACCGACGATGGGCACATCCACCTTGACTCGCTTGGAAATCGAGGACGGATCGATGTCGATATGAATGATCTTGCGCGAAACCTCGGAAAAATGCGCCGGATTGCCAATCACGCGATCATCAAACCGCGCACCCACGGCAATCAGAACGTCGCAATTCTGCATGGCCATGTTGGCCTCGTAGGTGCCGTGCATGCCCAGCATGCCGAGAGACTGCTTGTCGGTCGCCGGATAGCCCCCCAGGCCCATCAAGGTATTGGTCACCGGGTAACCCAGACTGCGGGCGAGTTTTGTCAGCCTGTCGGCGGCGTCCGAGAGGATTACTCCGCCACCGGCATAGATCATCGGTCGCTTGGCCTCCAACAGCATCTGCACCGCCTTCTTGATCTGGCCGCTGTGCCCCTTGACCACCGGATTGTAGGAGCGCATGGTGACCGATTTCGGATACTCGAACTCGCACTTCTGGTTGGTGATGTCTTTCGGGATATCCACCAGCACCGGACCTGGCCTGCCGGTCTTGGCAATGTAAAACGCCTTCTTCAAGGTGATAGCCAGATCCCTGACATCCTTGACCAAGAAATTGTGCTTGACGCACGGCCGGGTAATGCCGACCGTGTCGCATTCCTGAAAGGCGTCCTGCCCGATGTAAGCCGTAGGTACTTGCCCGCTGATGATGACCATCGGGATGGAGTCCATGTGCGCCGTGGCAATCCCGGTCACAGCATTGGTCACGCCAGGCCCCGATGTCACCAGGCAGACGCCGATCTTGTTGGAAGATCGGGAATAGGCATCCGCCGCATGAACGGCCGCCTGCTCATGGCGAACCAACACATGCTTGAACTTGTCCTGTTTGAAGAGTTCGTCGTAAATAAAAAGAACTGAGCCGCCGGGATAGCCGAATACATATTCGACCTTTTCCTCGTGCAAGCACCTGATTACAATTTCTGCGCCGGTTAGCTGCATTGGTTACACCTGTTACACTTTTCGAGTGAAACGTATAACCTTACTGACTCGTCCGCGAATGGTCAAGATTTTTAGTCTTTTCTTCGCACCGAAAAACTGCTGAATGTTGGCAGGAGCTATCCCCTGGGTTCCCGAACTGAACTATCCGACTTCCTCGCCAGCGTAGAGCGACGCGCCTTCAAACAGGCCATGTTCGCCATCCGCAATGAGGAGACCGCACTGGACATCGTCCAGGATGCGATGATGAGACTCGCTGAGAAATACGGTGACCGCCCGGTTGTGGAATGGCCGATGCTGTTTCAGCGAATCCTGCAAAACGCCATCCGCGACAATTACCGGCGATCAAAGGTCCGCTCTCTTTGGACTACCCTGCTATCGTCCCTGTCCCCCAATGATGATGAGGATGCGGATCCGCTTGAAACTTTTACGGCTGAAAATGAGTCTGATGGGTTGGCAACTCCGCACCGGCAACTGGAACGCTCGCAACTCCTTGGTGTTATTGAAAAAGAAGTCGAGAAACTACCTCCGCGTCAACGCGAAGCCTTCCTGATGCGTTATTGGGAGGAAATGGATATTGCCGAGACCGCGGCGGCCATGGGGTGTTCGGAAGGCAGCGTAAAGACGCATTGTTCGCGAGCCACTCACACTCTGGCTGTAGCACTCAAGGCGAAAGGCATAGAGCTATGAATGAAGATACTGAATTCGGTTACAAGGCAAGGCAGGTTCTCAATCAGGGCGTTGATAGCCTTGCCGGGAATGTGACTGAACGGCTCCACCGAGTCCGTCAGATGGCCTTGAATAGCCAGAAGATTCCGGTGCACGGTCTGCGCTTGGCCGGGATCGGCCAAGAGGTGGAGCATGCGTTTTTTTCAAATGCCCGCGCCTTGGCTGCCCTCATGGCTCTGACTTTAGGTGTAACGGGGACTTATTACTGGAATGCGTTTCAACAGGCTCAGGAATACGAGGAAATAGACAGCGCCCTGCTCACGGATGAATTACCCCCGTCCGCTTACCTTGATCGAGGCTTCCATGTATGGCTCGAGCGCGCTTCGGACTCATCCTCGCAATAGCGCTCTGGCTGGCCCCTCCACTCGGCCATGCAGTCGTTCCTCCCCTGCTTCAACCAACTTGGGCTGAATTGAGCGGGGAGCAGAAGCGCGTTCTCGCCCCGCTCGCCCCCGAGTGGGACAAAATGGAAGGTTTCCGGCGCAAGAAGTGGCTTGGTATCGCCCAACGCTACCAGTCCATGAGCGCAGATGACCAGACGCGAATGCAGCGCCGAATGACGGCTTGGGCGAAACTCACGCCTGACGAGCGCAAACGTGCGAGGGAACAGTACAAGACGCTGCAAAAAGCTCCTCCCGAGAAGAAGGAGGCAGTCAAATTGAAATGGCAGGAATACAAGGACCTGCCTGAAAGCGAAAAGACCCGCCTCAAGGCCGAGGCCGCAAGGAAGCCAACACCACGCCCTCCCCCGTCAAAGCAGGCAGTAGCCATTAAACCGCCCCCCGCACCGGGCAGTTCCCCCTCAAGCGCCCAAGCCGACAACCCGGTAGTTCGCTAGTCCGCTGCAATGCCTACCCCTGTAGCCATTGCTATGGCGCCGCTGCCAGGCATAGTCCGTCGCATCGCCAGCATGACCTACGAAAGCCTCTTGTTGCTGGGCGTTCTTTCGGTGGCTTTCATGCTCCCGCATCTTGCCTTGGGCATGGGCTTCGCGATCGCACTACCGGGTTGGGTGCTGATAAGCCACGTCTTCGTGGTGGTGGGTGCCTACTTCATCTGGTATTGGCGCCATGGCGGGCAGACGCTGGCCATGCAGACCTGGAAAATAGCCCTGACAACGCAGAACGGAGTACCACCGTCCCTTGCGCGCCTTGCGTTGCGCTACGTCGTGGCTTGGCCAAGCGTGGTCTGCTTGGGAGCTGGACTTTTATGGGCGTTGATTGACCGCGACCGACAGTTTCTTCATGACCGGCTGGCGGGCACCCGAATAGTGTTCAGGCGAGACTAGAAGCAGGCATCGAAGCCGTTTAGCGTCGTTCGACCCACCAAAGCATTCCGGCGGCAGCTACCAGAAAAAGCACACTGGGTGTTATTGCTGAAAAGAAGGGGGGCCAACTATTGATTGCGCCCAGGCTGGAAAACAGACCGTTCAGCATATGGAACCCGATCCCCAGCATGATGCCTGCAAATACCCGAATGCTTACGGCGCCCATGCGATCCTGCATGTAGGCAAATGGTAGCGCCAGGGACATCATCACCAGCGCCGCCAGCGGATAAATCAGTTTTTTCCACATTGCGATGACGTATCGATCGGTCTTCTGCTGGTTTCCGCTCAAATGGCGGATATAAAGATACAGATTGACCAATGACATGCGCTCTGGAACCACCAACAGAACCGCCAGCAAGTCCGGATTGAGTGCCGACCTCCAATTCAGTTCGCCATACCGTTCGACACTTGCCGAGTCTCCCGAAAAAACCGTACGGACCACCCCCTCAAGCAACCAGTTGCCCGCAGAAACATAGCGCCCGCTCTCCGCCTCGCTGATCGACCGTAACTGGAACCTGTCATCAAAATCAAATATGCGCACGTTCTGCAGCGAGGCGTCCGGAAGCACTTCGCGAACATTCACAAACGCGCGTTCATCCCTGACCCACAAACCGGACCGAAATTCCTGCGCCACCAGAGAGCCCATGGCTTTGAGCCTCAGTTGCTGGGCGGCCCGCTCGGCGGGAGGGGCAAGAAACTCTCCCACCAGGAGTGTCAGTGCCGCGAACACCAGTCCGATCTTCGCCAACGTGACCAGCAAATCCCGTGTCGAGAGGCCCGCAGCACGCAGCACGGTAATCTCTGAGTGACGAGCAAGAACCGTGAGCGCATAAAGGGTCCCGATCAAAACACCTATCGGAAACAGCTCATACAGCCGACCCGGCAAAGTCAGTGTCACATAACCAAGTGCGTGCTGCAGTTGGTAACCACCCTTGCCGATGCTTTCGAGTTGATGAATCAGATCAAAGAAGGCGAACAGCATCAAGAACGCCGTCAGTACCAAGGCGGTGGACGCATAGATCTCCCGCGCCAGATGGCGCTCATAGAGCTTCAGCGCCATCGCGCTTTGCCCCAGGCAAGCGGATTCTGCCGGCGATAAAACAAAACAATGAGGAGCAGAAACATTCCCACATGCACCGCCCAGACGCCGATCTCGAAACGCAATTTCCCTTGCGCCACCCATGCCTGACTGACGCTGAGCAAATTGCTGTAGACCATGTAGGTGAGCAGCGCGAAAATCAGATTGTTGGTACGTCCGGCGCGCGGATTGACGAAGGACAGCGGGATGGCCAGTATTGCCAGATTCAGGGCCGCAAGTGGCAGCCCCAGACGCCAGAGCAGTTCAGCGAGGTGGGCCGGCTGCGGGTCGCGCAGCAGTTCCCACAACGGCTTGGTACGCGGCGACTCCTCAAACCCGCGCGCCTCCTTGGTTTCGATACGCAAAGCATATCGATCAAATTCCATCACCCGATATTCTGCTGTTCCGGCAGTTCCTTCATAGCGTCGCCCGCGATCAAGAACCAGAAAACGATCGCCATTGGGCATGGTTTCCGTATGACCTTGTGCCGTTGCCATCACGCCCAGTCGACCTTGCTGAATGGAGCTGATGAAGACGTTTTTCACCTTCCCGTCCTCACCCGCCATGCTCTCGACAAAAAACACCCGGTCAGCCGCACCTGACTCATTGAATGCGCCCGGTGACACACGGGACACGTCATCGCGCTGATCCATGGTCTGACGGTAGGCCTCGCTCTTCTGGGTTGCCCAAGGCGCCAGCAGCAGGGAAAGAATGGCAATCACGATCACGGGCGCCGCGACAAACTTCAGGACAGGTTTGATCCAGGCAGTCAGCGGAATACCTGATGCCAGCCAGACAACCATTTCCGAATCGCGATACCACCGCGACAGCGTCATCAGCACGGCGACAAAGAGCGTCAGCGAAAGCAGCACCGGCAGATAGCTGATGGCACGAAACCCCAGGAGCGCAACGACCGCCTCGGAAGCCAGCTTTCCGCCGGCGGCATCGCCCAGCAGACGAATCAGCTGGGTGGTCATCAGAATCGCAAACAGCGCCACAAAGACCCCCGCCGCCGTATGGCTGAATTCCCGAATTGCCGCGCGCTGAAAAATCATGGGGTAGCGGTCTGCCTGCTTTGACTTTTAGTGAAAACTTGGGGAATAATCGAGGTACTAACGGAAATCACTCGAAACATGAAGGTTTCTCCGATTTCCCTCATTCCCCGAGGAGAGTGTCTTGGAATTTAGCATAAAGAGCGGAAGCCCGGAAAAGCAGCGCAGCGCCTGCGTTGTGGTTGGCGTCTTCGAACCAAGAAAACTCTCAGCGTCAGCAGAGATTGTAGACAACGCGGCGCACCAGTTTCTCAGCGACATCCTGCGTCGGGGCGACATGGAGGGGAAAGCCGGCACCAGTCTGCTGCTGCATGGCGTCCCCGGTGTCGAAGCGGATCGCGTCTTGCTCGTAGGGCTGGGCAAGGAAAGGGAGTTTCGCGAGAAGGAATACAGGGCCGCTGTGGCGACAGCGGTTCGCCAACTCAATGAAACCGGTGGCTTTGACGGCACCCTCTATCTGACGGAGCTTGATGTAAAGAAACGTGATGTAGCCTGGAAGATCCGGCAGGCGGCGCTCGTGGTGCAGGAAACCGTGTACCGGTTTGACCGCCTCAAGTCGAAAAAGGACGAAGTCCGTCGGCCGCTGAGGAAATTGACATTCTGTGTCACCCGCCGAAATGAGCTTTCCATCGCCGAAGCAGCTCTGGCAGAAGGCTTGGCAATCGCTGCGGGAATGGAGCTTGCGAAGGACCTTGGCAATCTGCCCGGCAACATCTGCACGCCAAGCTATCTGGCGGATCAGGCTAAGCAGCTTGCGAAGTCACACGGACTTGGCGTCGACATTCTCGATCGCGCCGATATGGAAAAACTGGGCATGAACACCCTGCTCTCTGTTGCGCGAGGATCACACGAACCGCCCAAATTCATCGTTCTGCGCCACGCCGGGGGTGCTGTCGGGGCAAAGCCGGTGGTGCTCGTCGGCAAGGGCATCACGTTTGATTCCGGCGGTATTTCGCTCAAACCCGGGGCGGAAATGGACGAAATGAAATATGACATGTGCGGTGCCGCCAGCGTGCTCGGAACGCTCAAGGCGGCCGCCCTGATGAAGCTGCCGCTCAATGTCATCGGTGTCATTCCGTCCACGGAGAACATGCCGGGAGGCGCGGCCACTAAGCCGGGCGACGTAATCACCTCAATGTCGGGCCAGACCGTCGAAATCCTCAACACGGATGCCGAAGGCCGCCTGATCCTGTGTGATGCGCTGACCTACGCTGAACGTTTTGATCCGGAATGCGTGGTTGATATTGCCACGCTGACGGGAGCGTGCGTGATCGCGTTGGGACATGTGGCGACCGGTTTACTCGCCAATCATGACGGTCTGGCGCGAAGTTTGATCGATGCCGGACACGACTCCTACGACCGGGCCTGGCAGCTGCCGCTGTGGGATGATTATCAGGAACAGTTGAAGAGCAACTTTGCAGACATGGCGAATATCGGCGGCCGACCGGCCGGCACCATAACAGCTGCGTGCTTCCTCGCCCGCTTCACCGAAAAATACCACTGGGCGCATCTCGATATCGCTGGCACGGCATGGCGGTCGGGCAAGGAGAAGGGGGCCACCGGACGACCGGTGCCCCTGCTCACCCATTTCCTTATGGATCGCGCGAGTCGCGCGCCAAAGCCAACCGGCAAGCGTAAGCGGGGATGACACAAATCACATTTTTACACGGTGCGCGCGACAGGCTCGAGGCGGTCGTCGCCTGGCTTGCGCAGGCCGGCAAAGAAGGCAAACCAGTACTTGTCTACGTGCCGGCTGCCGAACGCAGCGATAAGCTGGATCGCCTGCTGTGGACGCACCCTGTGACAGGATTCATACCCCATTGCCGCACAGAGGACAAGCTGGCGGCGGAAACTCCGATCATTCTCGCGCCTGATCTCGATCATCCGGTGCATGACGAATGCCTGTTGAATCTGTCAGACGAAGTTCCACCCGGTTTCAGCCGCTTTCAGCATTTGATCGAGATCGTCAGTGCCGATGATGGTGACAGGCTTCCCGGCCGCGAACGCTTTCGCTTTTACAGGGAGCGGGGCTATCCGCTGGAAGCCCGCGATATTTCGGGAAACCTATAGAACATGGCTGATGACAACACAGCGGATCTCCTGCGAAAAGCCGACGCTTTGATTGGACGTACCCGGATATATGTTGCGGGGTCTTCAGCAAAGATCGCGCAAGCCGCGCCGCCCGAGGACGATTTGCCCGTCCTCACCGATGTCGTCACGGAACACGAAGCTGCGCTTGCCACGGCACCACCGCACATGCAGCAGCATCTTGACGCGCTGCGCGAGGAGCTCTCCCGCTGGCTTGATCAGGAGTTGCCGCACGCGGTGCTCAAGGTCACGGACGGACTGGCAGACCAGTTGATGGGGGAACTCACCGATCAGGCGGAAAAGAAGCTCTTGCCACGGCTGATCGCCCGACTCGACGGCACCGCCGCCCAGTCCAAGGGTCAGAAACAAGATGAGACGTAGCGGAGTTTAGGTAGCCGATCCGGCCACAAGAAACCGTCCTCGATGTGGCCAGGGACATGATGCCGACTCGATCGGCGTCACGTGCATGGAGCCAAGACTAGCCGGGGGGAGGTACGGTTTCCGCAAATGCAGGACGCTGCATCAGCTTTTCGTAAAGTTGAGCCAGATTGGGGTATTGCTCGCCCCACCGGATGTCACCGAGCCGGAAGGAAACATAGCCAAGCGTGCAACCAACAGCAATGTCCGCCAAAGACATGCTGTTGCCATGACACCACGGTTGCTCGCCCAATTCATCGGACATGACCTTCAAGGCCTGCTCAATCTTGCCCCGCTGTCGTTCAATCCAGGACGGGCTGCGCTCCCCATCGGGACGTCGGGATTCCAGGAACGCGGCTACGGCGGCATCGAGAACGCCATCCGCAAGCGCTTCCCAGCGCTTGACACTGATTCGCTCGCGGCCCGAGGCAGGAATCAGGCGGTTGTTCGGCGCCACTGTATCCAGGTACTCGGCGATTACGCGGGAATCGAAAAGGGTGGCTTCGTCGTCCAGTACCAGCACCGGGACCTTGCCCAACGGATTGAGTGCCGTTACCTGATTGCCCTCGGCCCAAGGGGAGTCGAGAACCAGATCGTAGTCGACCTTCTTTTCGGCCAGCACGATGCGGATCTTGCGGACATAGGGGCTGGTAAGAGAACCGATCAGTTTCATTTAGGCAGATCACAGTTTTTTGGGGCAGAGAAACTATACCACGCCGTCTGATGCCAACAACTGACGAGCGCTCTGCCAGGCGAGACCTGCATGCTAAAATTACGCATTCCGTCTGCGCTTGCCGCGGATTGACCTCTCCGCGCCACTGACATGACACTCACCGCACTCACCGCACTTTCGCCGCTCGACGGTCGCTACGCCGCGAAGGTCGAGAGCCTGCGCGTCCATTTCTCCGAATACGGTCTCATACGTAATCGCATTCGTGTCGAAATCGAGTGGCTCAAGGCCCTCGCGGCTGCCTCGGCAATTTCCGAATGTCCGACCTTTTCAGGTGCCACGATAGTCGAACTGGACGGTGTCGTCGCCAATTTCTCGGTTGCGGATGCGGAAGCCATCAAGACCATCGAAGCCCGTACCAATCATGATGTTAAAGCCATGGAATACTGGCTGAAAGAACGTCTGGCTAGCAACGCAGAAGTCATGCGAGTCAGTGAGTTCATTCATTTCGGCTGTACCTCCGAAGACATCAACAACGTGTCGCACGCGCTGATGTTGAAAGATGCCGTTGCCGGCACGCTTGTTCCGGAACTCGATCGCCTGATCAAACGTCTGCGCGAACTGGCGCACCAGTTGGCCGATCTGCCGATGCTGGCCCGCACCCATGGCCAGCCCGCAACGCCGACCACGCTGGGCAAGGAAATGGCCAACATCGCCGCACGCCTGATGAAGAGCCGCGCTCAGATCGCCGCCGTGACGCTGACCGCCAAGTTCAACGGCGCCGTCGGCAACTACAACGCCCATCTGGCGGCCTATCCGGACATTGACTGGGAGAGCTTCAATCACCGCTTCATCGAGTCGCTCGGACTCGAGTTCAACCCCTACACGATCCAGATCGAACCGCACGATGCGATGGCCGAACTGTTCGATGCCATGGCGCGCGCCAACACAATTCTGATCGATGCTGACCGCGATATCTGGCAGTACATTTCGCTGGGCTATTTCAAACAAAAGCTGAAGGATGGCGAGATCGGGTCATCGACCATGCCGCACAAGGTCAACCCGATCGACTTCGAAAACTCGGAAGGCAATCTGGGCCTGGCCAATGCCGTGTTGAGGCATCTGGCGGAAAAGCTGCCGATCTCACGACTGCAGCGCGACCTGACCGACTCCACGGTCCTGCGCAATATGGGCGTCGCCTTCGGCTATACGCTGCTTGCCTTCGATTCAAGCCTGCGCGGACTGAACAAGCTCGAGGCCAATCCCCAACGCCTCGCCGAAGATCTCGACGACGCCTGGGAAGTGCTAGCCGAGCCGGTCCAGACTGTGATGCGCCGCTTTGGCGTGCCCAACCCCTACGAGCAACTCAAGGAACTCACGCGCGGCAAGGGCATCGAGAAGGATGCCCTGCGTCAGTTCATCGCAAAACTCCCGTTGCCTGAAGCAGACAGGCAGCGACTGCTCGACATGACCCCGGCTTCCTATATCGGCAAGGCGGCGGAACTCGCGAAGAAAATCTGACATGGCTTTCGCCGACAACCTGAAGCAGTTGCCCCGTATCTCGCATCTGGCGGCAATCCAGTTGCTCGACAGCGAAGGCGCAGTGACCGCCACGATAGAAAACAAACCGGGTCAAACAGGCTCGCTGTCCGTCTACAATCATCTCGGGCAAATCTACGGCGCCATCACTGCCGAGGCGGCCCGTAAAGGGCTCGAGCTCTACGCCGAGCACACCGATGATGCCCGGCAGAATCCCGGCAAGCACCCCAACATCGACCGCCTGATGGCGTTGGCAGCGGAAGGCAAGGGTCTGCTGCGCGTGAAGCACGTCTTCGCCACGGGAATCGACTAGGCCCGGAGTCGAGCGCGCTTCGGGCAGTACTCCCGCAGCGCCGCCCTTTACCTAAACAACGGCTTCCTGCTTTTCGACCTTGACCTGGATGAATTGCTCGCGGGAAACGCCCATCCACATCACCAGCGGACTGGCGACCAGCACCGACGAGTAGATGCCGAACAGGATGCCGATGGTCAGCGCCAGCGCAAAGTAATGCAGCGCCGGACCACCGAAAATAAGCATTGAGGTGACCATCATCTGCGTGCAACCGTGGGTAATGATGGTGCGCGAGATCGTGCTGGTGATGGCGTGATCGAGCACCTGCGGGGTCGTCATGCCGCGCTTCTTCTTGAAGGTTTCGCGCACCCGGTCGAACACCACCACCGATTCGTTGACCGAATAGCCCAGCACCGCCAACACCGCCGCCAGCACCGGCAGGGAAAACTCCCACTGGAACAGGGCAAAGCACCCGAGGATGATCACCACGTCGTGCATGTTGGCGATGATGGCCGACACCGCGAAACGCCATTCAAAGCGCATCGCCAGATACAGAACGATGCCGCAGACCACCAGCAGCAGCGCCAGTGCCCCGTCTGAGGCGAGTTCCTTGCCCACCTGCGGTCCGACGAACTCGACGCGCTTCAGCGTTGGCGCTCCGGCTGCCGCCGTCGCCGTATCGCCAGCGCCGACTTTTTGCAGCGAAGCCATGACGCGGTCACCCACCTTGGAGGTCTCGGCATCTTTCGACAACGGCACCCGGATCAACACGTCGCGCGAGGAACCGAAGTTCTGCACCTGCGTATCGGTAAAACCGTCGGTCTCCATCTGCTTGCGCAACTTGTCGAGATCAGGCGCCTGTGCGTAACTGACTTCGAGCAGAGTGCCGCCGGTAAACTCGATCGAGAAGTGCAAGCCTTTGTTGACCAGGAAGAACACCGCCAGCAGGAAGCTGACCAACGATATGACGTTGAACACCAGCGCATGGCGCATGAACGGGATATCTTTTCTGATGCGGAAGAATTCCATGGCTATATCCCTAATTGGTGCCGAGGCCGGGTTTCCAGATCTGGCCGATGCTGAGACTGTCGAGTTTGCGACGACGGCCGTAGATCAAATTGACCACCGCGCGCGAAATGATCACCGAACTGAAGAGCGAGGTCAGAATGCCGAGGCAATGCACCACGGCGAAACCGCGCACCGGGCCGGACCCGAAGATCAGCAGCGCGACGCCGACGATAAGCGTGGTCACGTTGGAATCGAGAATCGTCGCCCAGGCGCGCTCGTAGCCGGCCGTAATGGCCGCCTGCGGCGTGCTGCCATTGCGCAGTTCCTCGCGCACGCGTTCGTTGATCAGCACGTTCGAGTCGATCGCCATGCCCAGCGCCAGCGCGATGGCGGCGATACCGGGCAAGGTCAGGGTGGCCTGCAGCAGAGACAGCAGGGCCACCAGCAGCAGCATATTGGCCGACAGCGCCAGCACCGAGACCGCACCGAACAGCAGATAGTAGGCCATCATGAAGACGGCGATGGCGGCAAAGCCTCCCAGCGTCGAATTGAAGCCCTTCTTGATGTTGTCAGCACCGAGGCTGGGGCCGATGGTGCGTTCCTCGATGATCTCCATAGGCGCGGCTAGCGAGCCGGCGCGCAGCAGCAGCGCGACGTCGTTGGCTTCCATGGTGCTCATGCGGCCCGAAATCTGCACGCGGCCGCCACCGATTTCGGTGCGGATGACCGGAGCGGTGACCACCTCGCCCTTGCCTTTTTCGATCAGCAGAATGGCCATGCGCTTGCCGACGCTCTCGCGCGTCACATCCTTGAAGATGCGCGCGCCAGCCGAATCAAGCGACAAATGCACGGCCGCCTCGTGGGTCTGGTTGTCGAAGCCCGGTTGGGCATCGGTCAGTCGCTCCCCGGTCAGCACCACCTGCTTCTTCACCAGCAGGCCGCGTCCGCCGCGCTCGACATAGTATTCAGTACCGGCCGGCGGCAGGCCGCGCGCCGCCTGCTCCATGATGGACGGATTGGCGCTGGCTTCGTCATCGACCATGCGCACTTCCAGCGTCGCCGTGCGGCCGAGAATATCCTTGGCCTTGGCGGTGTCCTGCACACCCGGCAACTGCACCACGATGCGGTCGGCGCCCTGCTGCTGGATGACCGGCTCGGCGACGCCGAGCTCGTTGATGCGGTTGTGCAGGGTGGTGATGTTCTGCTTGACCGCGAATTCCTGAATGCGCTTCTGCGCTTCGGGTTTGAGCGTTGCCACCAGTTTGAGGTCCGCGCCTTCCTGGGCGTCGGCCAGCAGCAGGTCCGGCTGATTTTCCGTCAAGGCCACACGCGCCTTGTCTCGTGTTTCCGCTTCGCGGAAGCGGATCGCCACGCTCTGGCCTTCGCGGCTGATGCCGCCATGCCGAATCGACTTGTCGCGCATCAGGCTGCGCAAGTCTGCGCTGATCGAATCGAGACGCTTGGTCAGCGCGCCCTTCATGTCGACCTGCAACAGGAAATGCACGCCGCCACGCAGATCGAGCCCCAGATACATCGGCAATGCGTGAATGCCGGTCAGCCAATTGGGAGAGTTCGACACCAGATTCAGCGCCACGCTGTAGCTCGCATCCGCCGCAACCGGATTCAGCGCCTTTTCGATCACGTCCTTGGCCTTGAGCTGGGTGTCCGTGTCGACCAGTCGCACCCGTATGCTGTTGAGGTCAAGGACGACACCCTGCGGTGCAACGGCGGCCGCCTTCAGCGCATCCTGCACCTGGGCCATGAGTCTCGCGTCGACTTTGTGCGTCGACTTGACGCTGGCCACCTGCACGGCCGGCGCTTCACCGAAAAAGTTGGGCAGGGTATAGAGCAGTCCAAGCACCAGGGCGATCAACACCGTGGCGTTCTTCCAGAGCGGGTAGCGATTCATGGCGTGGTGGCCGGCGGTGTCTTAACGTGAAATTGACTCAAGGCGATGAACGAAGTACCCCGTCATCCCCGAGCGCAGCGAACTGACAGTCACCCCCGCCCGGGCGGGGGCCGGGGGGCAGGGGGCGCTATGTTGCCTTTGCGGCATTACAGGTTTTTCATGGTGCCCTTGGGCAGCAGTGCGCCCACGGCGGTCTTCTGTACGGTCATCACCACCGGGCCATCCTTGGCGTCCGCCACTTCCAGGCTCAGGTAGTTCTCGCCCACTTTGGCAATGCGGCCAACGATGCCGCCCTGGGTGATGACTTCATCGCCCTTGGCCAGTTCGCTGACCATCTTCTGCTGCTCCTTGGCCTTCTTCATCTGCGGCCGGATCATGACGAACCACAAGACGACGAACATCAGCAGGATGGGCAACATGCCCATCAAGCCACCGGTCGGATCGGCGGCGGCACCGGCCGCCTGCGCGTAAGCATTTGAAATCAGCACTGTAAGTCTCCAAGAATGTCTTAATTAACCGATGAATTATACCTGCTCGCCCGCCCGCCCCCGCTTAAAGCGCAGGCAGAAGGCGGCAAAGTTCCCCTGCTCGATGGCGGCACGCATTTCCGCCATCAGCGTCTGGTAATAGAACAGGTTGTGGATGGTGTTGAGCCGCGCCCCGAGAATCTCGCCGACCCGATGCAGATGGTGCAGGTAGGCGCGGGTGAAATTGCGGCAGGTGTAGCAGCCGCAGGTCTCATCCAGCGGCCGGGTGTCGGTTTTGTGCTGAGCGTTCTTGATCTTGACGTCGCCGTGCCGGGTGAACAGCCATCCGTTGCGCGCGTTGCGCGTAGGCATCACGCAGTCGAACATGTCGATGCCCTGACCCACCGCATACACCAGATCCTCCGGAGTGCCGACGCCCATCAGGTAGCGCGGCTTGTCAGCCGGCAGGCGCGGCGCGGTATGGGCGAGGATGCGCGACATTTCCTCCTTGGGCTCGCCCACCGACAGGCCGCCAATGGCAAAGCCGTCGAAGCCGATATCGACGAGCGCCGCCAGCGATTCGTCGCGCAACACCTCGTGCATGCCGCCTTGCACGATGCCGAACAGGGCGTTGGTGTTCTGCATCCGATCATGCTCGTCGCGCGAGCGTTGCGCCCAGCGCAGGCTAAGGCGCATGGACTCCGCCGCCGTGGGCAGGTCAGCCGGATACGGCGTGCACTCGTCGAAGATCATCACAACGTCGGAATTCAGCACATGCTGGATGCGCATCGACTCTTCCGGCGTCAGGAACAATTTATCGCCGTTGATCGGCGAGGCGAACCTGACCCCCTCCTCGCTGATCTTGCGCAAGGCGCCCAGCGAGAACACCTGGAAGCCGCCGGAGTCGGTCAGAATCGGACCGTTCCAGCCCATGAAGCGATGCAGCCCGCCGTGCGCTGCGACCGCCTCCAGCCCGGGCCGCAGCCAGAGATGGAAGGTGTTACCGAGGACAATCGACGCGCCGATGCCGACCAGTTCGTCCGGGGACATGGCTTTCACCGTGCCATAGGTGCCCACCGGCATGAAAGTCGGCGTTGGCGCCACGCCGTGCGCCAGTGTCAGCGTTCCGCGCCGCGCAGCGCCGTCCGTGGCGAGCAGTTCGAAGTTCATATCGACTTGCGATGCAGCAGCATGGCATCCCCATAACTGAAGAAACGATAGCGCGCCGCGATCGCGTGGCGATAAGCGGCGCGGATCTCTTCCAGCCCGCCGAAGGCCGACACCAGCATGAGCAGGGTGGATTTGGGCAGATGAAAATTGGTAATCAGCACATCCACCATTCGAAACTCGAAACCTGGAGTGACGAACAGCGCCGTTTCGCCAGCGCCGACTTTCAGGCCTCCCTCGAGCGCCGCCGATTCAAGGACGCGCAAGGACGTCGTGCCGACCGCCACGATGCGCCCGCCGCGTGCGCGCGTCGCCGCCATCGCATCAGCCGTGGCTTGCGGCATGACGTAGCGTTCGCTGTGCATGCGATGTTCGGCCAGGTTTTCGACGCGCACCGGCTGAAAGGTTCCGGCGCCCACGTGAAGGGTGACATAGGCGATGCCGACACCCATCTCGCCCAATTTCACAAGCAAGTCCTGATCGAAGTGCAAACCGGCGGTAGGTGCGGCAACCGAACCCGTCTCTCGCGCATACACTGTCTGGTAGCGCAGCTCATCCGGGGCCTCCGCCTTGCGCTCGATATAGGGCGGCAGCGGCAAGCGGCCATGACGTTCGATCAGTTCGGCGGCATCGCCCGAGAACCGCAAGCGATAGAACTCGCCTTCCCGTCCCAGTACGTCGACATCGAGAGCGTCTTCAAGTCGCAAGCGGCTGCCCGGCCGCGGCGATTTGCTCGCGCGCACCTGCGCCAGAGCCACATCCGGTTCCAGCAGACGTTCAACCAGGATTTCGACCTGCCCGCCGCTCTCCTTTCGGCCCAGCAGGCGCGCATGCAGCACCCGGCTGTCGTTCATCACGAGCAGATCCCCCGCGCGCAGCCATTGCGGCAAATCGACAAAACGACTGTCGCTGCGGTGCGGACCCTCGACCACCAGCAAACGGCTTGCCGAGCGCTGCGGCAAAGGCGCCTGGGCAACCAGTTCCGGCGGCAGCGCGTAGTCGAAATCGGCGAGTGTCAGAGGCATGGGAATGACGGGAAAGGCATTGCGGCAGATTGATTGCCGCGAGTCACGCAGCGAGCGGCTGCCTTCTCGGCGGCCGGCGCGAATAGTAGCAGAGCCCTATCCCTGGTCCGCCGGCGTCAGCGCACGCTCAAGCCTGCGCATTGCGGCTCAATTCACTCCAGCAGGGTTGCCATGGCGTTTGAACGCCACCAGATCGACCAGAATCAACTGGCCGTCCTGCTCATGGATAAGCCCTTGGGCCGTGAGATCACGCATCACGCGACTGACCATCTCGCGTGATGCGCCGATCATCTTCGCGATATCCTGCTTGCTCAGCTTGCGCGTCACCACCTGGCGTCCATCAACATTCTCCGCCGCCTCCAGCAACAGGCGCGCGACGCGCCCATAGACATCGAGCAAGGCGAGGCTTTCGATATTGCGGTCAGCCAGGCGCAGGCGCTTGGCCAGGTTGCGCATGATGAAAAGCGAAACGTCCGGGTTCTCCACCAGGCACCGCTTGAAGTCCGCCTTGCCGATTACCACTACTTCACTTGACTCGACAGCCAGCACGGTTGCCGAACGCGGATGATCGTCGAGCACGCCCATTTCGCCGAACAGCTCGCCCGGCCCGAGAATGGAGAGGATGACCTCACGCCCTTCCTCGTCGCTGATCTGCACCTTCAGCGCGCCTGACAGAACGAAGTAGATGTTGTCGGTTCGGTCGCCGTCATGCAGCACCACCGTATGCCGCGGGATGTTGCGCAACATGGCAACGCGCGTCAGCGGTTTGAGGCACTCGTCATCGAGCATCTCGAAGATCGGCAGCGCCCTGAGGATGGTCAATGAAACTCCAGCATTCGGCGAAATCACAAAATACCCTCCGTCAAGACCAGCATGGCGCAGCGAGCGTCAAGTGTAATCCGGAATACCGCCAATCAGGTCTGTCATAACCCCCGCCCACGCAGGCAAGCCTGCGCCGAGACTGCCTTTTTCATCCAGCCCGTATGGCTAGTGGCCTGGCTCAGGCGAATGCAGGTGTTCTTGGTGCCGGGGGGGGAAGTCGAATCCCCATGCCTTGCGGCGGCGGTGTTTGAGACCGCTACGTCTACCGATTCCGTCACCCCGGCGCGGGATGTCGCAGCACCACAAAGGGTTCTGCGTGAGGCGCGCATTATCCGACAAAGTGGGCCGTCCCACAATCTCATGCGCCCTGCACCGTCGTCGCGGTGTGAAGTGGAAAACGGAACGGAGCCTGCCACGGCAACGCCATCGACGAGGTCCATCCCGCGTTTTCCTATTACCAAAGTGGGCATGTCGCAAGCGTGATGGGCCATGATCAAAGGGTCTATAATGCCTCAATGGTGCAGAGCAGCAATCCCGCTGATATCATGTCAAAGCCCCGTCTCGCCTCGATCTCCGTGGCGGCGATGGGCGTGGTCTACGGCGACATCGGCACCAGCCCCCTCTACACCATGAGGGAAGTCTTCAATGGTCCGCACGCCGTAGCGGTATCGCCGGAAAACCTGCTGGGCATTCTCTCGCTGATTTTCTGGGCGCTGACCATCACGGTTACGCTCAAATACGTGATGTTCATCACCCGCGCCGACAACCGCGGCGAGGGCGGCATCATGGCGCTGACTTCGCTTGCCCTGCGTACCCAAGGCGCGGGAACGGGCATGCTGTGGCTGATGTCGGTTCTGGGCATCTTCGGCGCCGGCCTGTTCTACGGTGACGCCGTGATCACCCCCGCGATGTCGGTTCTCTCTGCCGTCGAGGGACTCGAAGTCGCCACGCCCATGTTCAAACCGTATGTGGTGCCCATCACCATCGCGGTCCTCTGCGGCCTGTTCATCTTTCAACCGCGAGGCACCGCCAGCGTTGGCGCCCTGTTCGGACCGATCATGCTGTTCTGGTTCGGCACGCTGGGCGCACTGGGGGTGTGGAACATTCTGAAGCATCCGGGGGTCATCGCTGCGATCAACCCCTGGTATGCGGTGCACTTCTTCCTGGAGAACCGCTCTCACGCCTATCTAGCGCTGGGCGCGGTGGTGCTGGCGATTACCGGGGGCGAAGCGCTGTATGCCGACATGGGACATTTCGGGCGGCGCCCGATCAAGTGGGCCTGGCTGGGGTATGTGTTTCCCTGCCTGTACCTGAACTACCTCGGGCAAGGTGCGCTGATCCTCGACAATCCGGCCGCGGTGAAAAATCCCTTCTTCATGCTGGTTCCCGAGGCACTGCTCTACCCGATGGTTGGTCTGGCCACCGCCGCCACCGTCATCGCTTCGCAGGCTGTGATCTCGGGCGCGTTCTCGCTCACCAGCCAGGCCATGCAACTCGGCTATTGCCCGCGGGTCCAGATCAAGTTCACTTCGGAGCGCGAAAAGGGACAGATCTACATCCCCAATATCAACTGGCTGTTGCTGCTCGCCGTGATCGTCCTCGTGCTCGGCTTCAAGTCATCGTCGAATCTGGCCTCCGCATACGGCATCGCCGTGACCTTGACCATGATGATCGACACCCTGCTCGCCTTTGTCGTGGTGCGCGCACTGTGGAACTGGAACTGGCTGCAGGCCGGTCTTTTCCTGGCGCTGTTCATCGTGGTCGACTTTGCGTTCTTCTCCGCCAATCTGATCAAGATACTGGACGGCGGCTGGTTCCCGCTGGCTCTCGGTCTTGGCGTATTCACGCTACTGGCAACATGGAAGCGTGGCCGCACCCTGCTCTATGAAAAGCTCCAGCAGGACTCCATCCCGCTCGACACCTTCATCACCAGCCTCCAGTACGGCGGTCCGCATCGCGTCGAAGGCACCGGCATCTTCATGACCACACAGCCCGATGGCGTGCCGCGAGCGATGCTGCACAACCTGCTGCACAACAAGGTACTGCACCAGCGGGTCATACTGCTCAACGTCAATATGGAAGACATCCCCCATATCGACGAGAGCGAACGGATCTTTGTCGAACAGTTGCGGGAAGGCTTCTACAAGGTCATCGTCAATTACGGCTTCAAGGACGACCCCGACATCCCGCTGGCGCTGGAACAGTGCGGCAAACATGGCATGGCGCCCATCGAGATGATGGAAACCTCGTTCTTCCTCGGCCGCGAAACCATCGTCCCCAACCGCGTGCCGTCCATGACCCTGTGGCGGCAGGTACTGTTCATGTGGATGTTCCGCAATGCCGGAACGGCAACCGACTTCTTCAAACTCCCGACCAATCGCGTCGTTGAACTCGGCACCCAGGTCGAGCTTTGATCTGAACCAGAGGCTTGAATCAGCCCCGTTGATTTCTTCATCACCTCAGATGATTTGCCAAGTAGCGCAAAGCGGGAAACAATACGTTATGCTTGTCTGGAACATATAGACCTAAACAGTAATCACGCGAACCGAGGAGAGGCTCCCCCCATGAACAAAACCCGCAGAACGGTACTGAAAGGCGCCACCGCCAGTGGCTTGCTGGCGAGCCTGATTGCCGCCGGCGCTTTGCGCCCGACGCAAGTGCTGGCCGCCGATTGGAACAAGGCCGCCTTCGAAGCGAAAGACACGGCCGGAGCGCTCAAGGGCCTTGGTGCCGGAGCGCCCGCCGACAGCAAGGATTTGATTCTCAAAGTGCCCGATATCGCCGAAAACGGAGCCGTGGTTCCGGTAGACGTAGTCAGCAATATTCCCAACACCAGTTCGATTTCGATTCTGGTCGAAAAGAATCCTCAGCCGCTTTCCTGCCAGTTCGATTTCGCGAACGGTGCTCTAGCGGACGTATCTGCGCGTCTCAAGTTGGCCCAGACGTCCCTGGTCAAGGCGGTCGCCAAAGCTGACGGGAAGTTCTATACCGCACAAAAAGAAGTCAAGGTCACTGCCGGCGGCTGCGGCGGCTGATCAAACCAGAACAAACAGGAGCACACCATGGCAGATCCGATGAAGATTCGCGCAAGTTTGAAGGGCGATGTCGCAGAAATTCGTATCCTGATGAGTCACGCAATGGAAACCGGCCAGCGCAAGGACGCTGCCGGTGCGACCGTCCCCCCCCATTTCATTCAATCCATGACGGTCACGGTCGGTGGCAAGAAAGTGATCGATGGCCAGATCGGCACCTCGGTGTCGCGCAACCCGGTCTTTGGCTTCAAGATGAAGGGCGCCAAAGTTGGCGACAAGGTCGTCGTCAACTGGGTCGATAACAAAGGCGACAAGAGATCCGACGAAGTCGCCGTCGCCTGACCGTTACACCCGAAAATAATAAATCGGAGCGGGATACACCCGCCCCAGCCTTGACAGGAGGAGACTATGAAACAAAGACTCATTGGCGCGCTCTGTGCCATAGCGGTCATGGGTGGCGCGTTTGCCCAGACTCCGAAGAAGCCGGCCGCGAAGGCGGCGGTCAAAACTGCACCAGCGGCCGAAGTGAAGGATGCCGCGACGCTTGAGTTCGAGAAGTTCCGCACTCAAATGGAACAGGATGGAAACCCGGCCGAACTCTTCGAAGTAAAGGGTGAGGAACTCTGGAAGGCCAAGCGCGGCCCGAAGAATGTTTCGCTCGCCGAGAGTTGCGATCTCGGTCTCGGCGTTGGCATTGTCAAGGGCGCCTATGTGCAGATGCCGCGCTATTTCGCTGATGCCGGCAAGGTCATGGACGCCGAGCGCCGCATCGTCTGGTGCATGGTCGAAAAGCAGGGCTTCAAGTTCGACGACCTGGCCAAAAAGCCCTTCGCCAGCGGCGACTACACGCCCGAGCAGACTTCGCTGGTGACCTACGTCGCCGGTCAGTCGAAGGACATGAAGATCGCCGTCCCGCTCAAGGACCCGCATGTCAGGGATGCCTATGCGATCGGCAAGGAAGTCGTGGCTTACCGCGCCGGCCCTTACGACTTTTCCTGCAACACCTGTCACGGCGCCGACGGCAAGCGCATCCGCATGCAGAACCTGCCGAATATCTCCACCGCCAACGGAGCGCTCACTGCCGTACTGGGCTGGCCCGGCTATCGCATGACAGGTGGCGTAATGCTGACCCATCAGTGGCGCATGGGCGACTGCTTCCGCCAGCAGCGTTTCCCGGAGCCGAAGTACGCATCCGACACCGTCACTGCCCTGCTGACCTACATGACGGCCAATGCCAATGGCCACATGTACAAAGGCCTCGGCATCAAGCGCTAACGAGGGACAATATATGGCCCCCACGCTCGCTTCGTTCGCTGCCCCCACAGGGGGCGCCGCCTCCCTCGGGACGGCCCTTCGGGAGACATCATGAACACTACACAGTACTCGCTTCTCGCGGCCGCCATGGTCACCCTGGTTGCCGCCATGCCTGTTGCCTACGCCGACGGCGACCACCGCGCCAAGGCCCTGTCCATGATGAAGATGGATTTCGTCAGCAAGGGCCAGGCCAAGGCCGACCGAATTTCGGAAGACGGCCTGCAGGCAATCTGCAATCGCACCGGTAACAAGCCGCCCGAGTACCTCGCCAAGCAGATGGAAGCCGACCAACTGGCCGGCGTCAAATACCCGGCCGACGGCAAGTTGCTGGGCGACTGGAAGGAAGGTGAGAAGATAGCCCAGTCCGGACGCGGTTTCACCTGGTCTGACAATCCCGGCCTGCCGGTCGGCGGCAACTGCTACAACTGCCACCAGATAGCACCCAGGGAGACTTCCTTCGGCACGGTAGGCCCCACATTGTTTAATTTTGGCAAACTGCGCGGCAACACGGCGGACATGCAGAAATATGCCTACAGCAAGATCTACAACGCCAAGGCACACAACCTCTGTTCCGAGATGCCGCGCTTCGGCCATATCGGCGCGCTGAAGGAACAGCAGATCAAGGACCTGGTCGCGCTGTTGCTCGATCCCGAATCCCCGGTCAACAAGTAAACGCATCTCTCCCAAAAGCCTGGCCTCGGCCAGGCTTTTTTATGTCTCCGCTGGAAACGGGGACGGTATCCCCTGGTGGGATTGTCCTGAGGAACCTGTCATGTCTTCCATGAATCGCCGCGAATTCCTGCAAGTCCTGGCCGCTGCTTCCGCCGCCGGATTCGCACTCGATGCCCGCTCGGTATGGGCTGCCGGAAAAGGCGACAGCCTTTACGAACTGAAGAAATTCGGCAATGTGCATCTGCTGCATTTCACCGATTGCCATGCCCAGCTGCTGCCCATTCATTTCCGCGAGCCGAGCGTAAACATGGGTATTGGCGGCGCACTGGGCAAGGCGCCCCACCTGGTCGGCGAGCATCTGCTCAAGGCCTTCGGCATCAAACCCGGCAGCATCGAAGCCCATGCCTTTACCTATCTGAACTTCGAAAAAGCGGCAAAAACCTACGGCAAGATCGGCGGCTTCGCGCATCTCGCCACGCTGGTCAAGCGCCTGCGCGCCGAGCGTCCGAACGCCCTGCTGCTTGACGGCGGCGACACCTGGCAGGGCTCCGCCACCGCCTTGTGGACCCGCGGCCAGGACATGGTCGACGCCTGCAAACTACTCGGCGTGGATGTCATGGCCGGCCACTGGGAATTCACCCTGGGCGACAAGCGGGTGCTGGAAATCGTCGAGAAGGACTTCAAGGGCAAGATCGATTTTGTCGCCCAGAACATCAAGACCAGCGACTTCGGCGACAAGGTATTCGAGCCCTACAGCCTGCGCGAAATGAACGGGGTCAAGGTGGCCGTGATCGGCCAGGCCTTTCCCTACACGCCGATCGCCAACCCACGCTGGATGATCCCGGACTGGACCTTCGGCATCCAGGACGAGAACATGCAAAAGACGGTTGACGAGGCTCGCACCAAGGGTGCGCAGGTCGTCGTCGTCCTCTCGCACAACGGCATGGACGTTGACCTGAAAATGGCCACCCGAGTCACCGGCATCGACGCCATCATGGGTGGCCACACCCACGACGGCGTGCCGCGGCCGGTGATCGTCAAGAACGGCGGCGGCCAGACACTGGTCACCAATGCCGGATCGAACGGCAAGTTCCTCGGCGTGCTCGACTTCGACGTGCGCGGCGGGAAGGTTCAGGACTTCCGCTACAAGCTGCTGCCGGTCTTTTCCAACCTGCTGCCGGCCGACGCCGAAATGACGGCGCTGATCGAAAAAGTGCGGGCGCCCTATAAAGACAAGTTGAACGAGAAGCTGGCGGTCTCCGAAGGCATGCTCTACCGGCGCGGCAACTTCAACGGCAGCTGGGACCAGTTGATCCTCGACGCCATCATGGAAGTGCAAGGCGCCGACATCGGCTTTTCACCAGGCTTCCGCTGGGGCACCACGATCCTGCCCGGACAAGCCATCACCTTCGAACACCTGATGGACCAGACCGCGATCACTTACCCGAGTGCGACGCTGAACGAAATGAGCGGCGAGCAGATCAAGACCATTCTCGAGGACGTAGGCGACAACCTGTTCAATCCCGACCCCTACTATCAGCAGGGCGGAGACATGGTGCGTGTCGGCGGCCTGCAATACACCTGCGCGCCGGACGCGAAGATGGGCAGCCGCATCACCGACATGCGCCTGAATGGCAAAATTGTCGAAGCCGACAAGAAGTACAAGGTCGCCGGCTGGGCGCCGGTGGCCGAGGGCGCCAAGGGCGAGCCGGTATGGGACGTCGTGGCGCGCTACCTGCGTGACAAGAAAACCATTGCGCCGCGCAAGCTCAACCAGCCCAGGCTGCTGGGCATGAAGGGCAACCCCGGCGTCGCCTAGTTCCCGTTTACATCCGCTTACATGCCGCATGGAAGGGATCGTCTAGAATCGCCTCCATGAAAACCTCATCCCGTCTCGGGCTGGCGCTGCTGGCCCTGATCATTCTGGCCGCCGGCGGTTATGCGGCGTGGCGATACTTCGGAACCGCGAACGACTCGCCGAAATTCAAACTGTCCAAGGCTGAAAGCGGTCCGCTCACCGCTGTGGTTTCGGCCACCGGCACATTGAATCCGGTGGTTTCGGTACAAGTCGGTTCGCAGGTTTCGGGGCAGATCAAGGAAATCCTGGTCGACTTCAACTCGCCGGTGAAGGAAAACCAGCTGATCGCCCGCATCGACCCGGAAACCTTCCAGTACCGGTTGCGGCAGGCGGAGGCCGACGTCGAAGCCGCCCGCGCCGCGCTGGGGGTGCAGCAGGCTGAAGTGCTGCGCGCCAAGGCCAACCTGGCCGAATTCGAACGCGACTTCGAACGCAAGAAACTCCTGGTGGAAAAGAACTTCATTTCCGCCGCCGAACGCGAGAAGGCGCAAAGCGTTCTTGACGCCGGACGTGCCGCCTTACAGGTGACTCAATCGCAAGCCAAAAACAGTGAAGCTCAGGTACGCCAGCGCGAGGCGCAGCAGGCGCAGGCCCGCATCGATCTCGAACGCACGGCTATCAAGGCGCCCGTCGACGGCATCGTCGTCAAGCGCAGCATCGAGCCGGGGCAGACAGTCGCTGCCAGCCTCCAGTCACCCGAGTTGTTCATCATTGCAAAGAACCTGACCGACATGCAGGTCGAGACATCGATTGACGAAGCCGATGTCGGGCGCATCCGCACCGGGCAAATGGCCAGCTTTACAGTCGACGCCTTTGCCGGCCGCTCGTTCTCCGGAGAGGTCAAGCAGGTGCGGAAGGCGGCCACCGTGGTCTCCAACGTCGTCACGTATACGGTCGTGGTTTCTGCTGCGAATCCCGAGCTCATCCTGCTTCCCGGCATGACGGCCAATGTCCGCATCGTCACGGCAACAAAGGAAAAGGCCCTCAAGGTGCCGAATGCCGCGTTGCGCTTCCGCCCGTCCGGTGCTGCCGACGAAAAGAAGGCTGTTGCCGCCGTATCGCCAGCGCCGACTTCTGCAGGTGGCGGCACCGGAGGCGGGGGTGGCGGGTTTGCCCAACTCCGCGAGCGCCTGGTTGCCGAACTCAAGCTCGATACGGATCAGCAAGGCAAGCTCGACGCCATATTCGACGGCATGCGGGACAAGTTCAAGGCCGCCCGCGACCTGCCCGATGCCGAAAAGACCAAGGCCCAGGAACGCAATCGTGCGGAGATCCGCGAGAAGGTCGCGGCCATTCTCAATCCCGACCAGAAGAAGCGCTACGACGAGATGGCCAGCGAAGCCCAGGCCGTGCGAGCCGGTGGCGGCGGTGGCAGCGGACGCGTCTGGATCATCGGCGAAGAGGGCAAGCCGAAATCGATCGATGTTCGTCTCGGCCTCACCGATGGCAGCATGACGGAAATCGTCTCCGGAGACATCAAGGAAGGCACCGAAGTGATTGCCGGCCAGCAGACCGCGAGCGCCAAGCCTTCGGGCATGCCCGGCCCGCGACTGTTCTGATCGCTCTCCATGGCGGAAGCACTGATCCGGGTTGAGGAGCTCGCCAAGGAGTACCGCATGGGCAGCAATGTGGTGCCCGCCCTGTGCGGCGTCAGCCTCGAAATCGCGGCCGGAGAGTTTGTCGCGGTCATGGGGCCGTCCGGTTCGGGAAAATCCACTTTCATGAATCTGCTGGGCTGCCTGGACTATCCCAGTGGCGGTCGCTACTGGCTGAGCGGACAGGAAGTCTCGCAGCTCTCCGGCGACGAACTGGCCCGCGTACGCAATCGCAAACTCGGCTTTGTCTTCCAGCACTTCAACCTGCTGGCCCGCACCTCGGCGCTGGACAATGTCGCCCTGCCCCTGCTCTACAGCGAAATGCCGTCGCATGAACGCAAACAGCATGCCGAACAGCGCCTGGCCCAGGTCGGCCTGGGCGAGCGCATGGATCATCATCCGGCGCAACTCTCGGGTGGCCAGCAACAGCGGGTAGCGATCGCCCGCGCGCTGGTCAATGATCCGCAACTGGTGCTGGCCGATGAGCCCACCGGCGCCCTCGATTCGCGCACCAGCGTCGAGATCATGGCCCTGCTGCAACAGCTGAATCGCGAAGGCATCACGATTGTCCTGGTGACCCACGAGCACGACGTCGCACATTTCGCCGGTCGCATCATCAGCTTCCGCGACGGCAGGATCATCGAAGACAAACCCAACGTCGCCAACGACGCCGCGGCACTGCTCAGATGAACTTCACCGCGACGCTGAGAATCGCCTTGCTTGCCCTGCGCGTCAACAAAATGCGCTCGGCGCTGACCATGCTCGGTATCATCATCGGCGTCGCCGCGGTAATCGTCATGATCGCCGTCGGCGGCGGTGCGCAGGCGCGTGTCGAAGACCAGATCCGCAGCCTCGGCTCCAACATCATCATGGTGTTATCGGGCTCGATGACCTCGGGCGGCGCGCGCGGCGGCACCGGCTCGCAGCCGACGATTTTCGAGGACGACGCCTACGCCATCGGTCGCGAGATCGAGGAAATCCAGGCGGCGGCACCCACCCTGCGTGGCACCGGCCAGGTCGTAGTGGGCAACGCCAACTGGTCCACTGTCTTCTACGGCATTACCCCCGATTATCTGGAAGTTCGCGAATGGGCCGTTGTCGAAGGCCGCGGTTTCGAACCGGCCGAAATGAACGGCGCCGGCAAGGTGGTGCTGATCGGTCAGACCGTGGCGAAGAACCTGTTCGGTGACGCCAGCCCGCTGGACCAGGTGATCCGGGTGCGCAAGGTGCCGCTGACCGTGATCGGAGTGCTCGACCGGAAGGGCCAGAGCATGATGGGGCAGGACCAGGACGACATTCTGCTCATGCCGATCAGCACCGCCCGCAAGCGCGTGCTGGGCGCTGCGCTCGCCAAGTCGCGCAGCGTTGGCTCGATCATGGTCAAGGTGCGCCAGGGCGCCGACATGAGCGATGCCGACCAGCGCATGCGCGAGTTGCTGCGTCAGCGTCATCGCCTGCAGCCCGGGCAGGATGACGACTTTTTCGTACGCAACCTGTCGGAGATTCTTCAGGCGCAGGAGGCCTCGTCGAAAGTCATGACACTGCTGCTGGCGGCGGTAGCCTCGGTTTCGCTGCTGGTCGGCGGAATCGGCATCATGAACATCATGCTGGTCTCGGTCACCGAGCGCACGCGCGAGATCGGCCTGCGCATGGCGGTCGGCGCGCGCTCCGGGGACATCCTGAACCAATTTCTGGTGGAGGCGGTCACGCTGTCCCTGATCGGTGGCGCCATCGGCATCCTGTTAGGGGTAAGCGGGGCGATGCTGATTGCTGAGCTCGCAGGATGGCGCACCGAACTCTCCGGCAGCTCGATCGTACTCGCGGCGGGGTTTGCCGGCGCCGTCGGCGTCTTCTTCGGATACTACCCGGCCAAAAAGGCCTCGCGCCTACTACCCATCGAAGCGCTGCGCTACGAATAGCCATGGCCGAAGAAGTCGAACTCAAACTGGCTCTCGCAGAAAGTCACCAGTCGCGCTTCCTGCGCCACCCCTTGCTGAAACAGGCCGTCGAGCGTCATGCTGATGCGCTTGACAACATTTACTACGACACGGCGGACCTTGCCTTGCGTCGCAGGGGTATCTCCCTGCGTCTGCGCCGAAAGGGCCGCGACTGGCTGCAGACCGTAAAGCTGGCGGGTAGTTCTACCGGCGGTCTCTCCAGCCGACCCGAGTGGGAGACGCCTTACACAGGGCATTTCGACTTCTCCCTCGTTGACCAGTCTGCCGTTCGCGAATGGCTGCAACGACCGAAGTTGCTGGCTCGCATCGTCCCCATCTGCGAAACACGTTTTCGCCGCATTACATGGAAATTCCCCGCGGCGCCCGGTGCCGTGCTGCTGACCCTGGATCGCGGCTGGATCATCGCCAACGGACGTCGCGAAGCCATCTCTGAAGTGGAACTGGAGCTTGCTGAAGCGCCGGTACATGCCATTTTCGCGCTTGCCACGCAACTTGCCCAACGGGTGATGCTGACGCCATCGGTATTGTCCAAGGCAGAGCGCGGTTATCGCTTGCACACTGGCGCACCGTCGGTGCCCTTCAAGGCCGGAACCGTGCCGCTGTTGGCGGCAATGCCGCCCTTCGAAGCCTTCCGCCGGATTGCGCTGGCCTGCCTCGAACACCTGCAGCAGAACCATGCCGGGGCACTCTCCAGCGACGACCCGGAATACATCCACCAGATGCGCGTTGCCGCGCGCCGGCTGCGCGCTGCCCTGCGGCTTTTCGCGCCGGTGCTGCCGGATGGTTTTGCCGAGCCGCTGCGTGTGCCACTGTCCGCCTTGATGCAACAACTTGGACGCGCGCGCGACCTCGATGTGCTGCTCGCAGAAATCACCGATCCGGTACTGGCTGCGCTGCCCAACGAACCGCGGCTGCCTGCGCTGGCCAGCGACATTACCAACCGCCGCTATGCGGCGCGAGCGTCGGCGATTGCCATGCTCGCCGCTCCGGACTATGGGCGCATGTTGCTGACCGCGCTCGAATCGCTGAACGCCAAGCCGGCTGCCGAACCGGCAACAGTCGTGCTGCAGAGCTTCGCCGCCGAGCGCCTGAAACGCCTGCGCAACAAGGTACGGCGACTGGCGGCGGCCGCGCGCATTGACGATCCGGAGTCGCTGCACGCGCTGCGTATCGACGTCAAACGCCTGCGCTATGCGCTGGAGTTTTTTTCGCCCCTGACCCCGGAGCGTGCCTCGCGCCGGGTCCTGAAGCAACTCGCCGCGTTACAGGACACGCTGGGCCAACTCAACGACCTGTCCAGCGCCGGAGCCATGCTGATGGATTGCGCCGGCGACGACCCTCGGCTGCGCGAGGCAGTGACGCTGATCGGCGGGTGGCACGGGCCTCACTACGCAAGCCTCCAGGCACGCGTCTCGCACGAACTGGTCGGACTGCCGCGGCTGCGCCTGCCAAAGTTGGTCCGCACCGTCGGGTAATGCTCCTGTAACGCCCGCGGCTCAGCCTTGCACCCACTACTGGAGGAGCAACCATGGACTTGATTCTCTGGCGCCATGCCGAGGCCGAAGACGGCGAAGCCGCCACCCCGGATCACAAGCGCCGCCTGACCGCGCGCGGAGAGATACAGGCAAAGCAAGTCGCGCGCTGGCTGCGCCAGCATTTGCCGCGGAAGCGCAGGATCCTCGTCAGCCCTGCCGAACGCACCCAGCAAACAGCGCACGCGCTCGAATTGCCTTACGAGATCGAGCCCCATTTGGGCACGGGTGCCTCGGCGAAGGAGGCGCTGACAGTGGCTGGATGGCCGGACCAGAGCGGCACTGTCGTGATCATCGGACATCAACCGACCCTGGGCCGTATTGCCGCACTCCTGCTTGGCGGACAGGAGGCGGACTGGGCGATCAAGAAAGGCGGCGTCTGGTGGTTTTCCAGCCGCGTGCGCAACGATGAACCGCAAACCGTGCTGCGCGCCGTCTTGAACCCCGATTTCGCCTGAGTCCCGCAAAGCGGTCGACTTCATGCCTAACCCATAACTATTACTATTGCGGAAACCGCCGACTTTTGATAATTTAGGTATCGATATTTCCAGATTGCCTCACCAACCAGAGCCGCGCCCAAATGTCCAAGAAAACCGTTTCTGCCACTTCCGACACCGAAACGCGCGCCACCTCGGAGCATGCGCCCGACCTCCGGCTGTGGCTGCGCACGCTGGCCTGCACCAATCTGATCGAAAACCACATCCGCTCGCGCTTGCGCGCCGAGTTCGACATCACGCTGCCCCGTTTCGATCTCATGGCCCAGCTGGAACGCTCGCCGCAGGGACTCAAAATGGGCGAACTGTCGAAACGCATGATGGTTACCGGCGGCAACGTGACCGGGATTACCGATCAGCTGGTTGCCGAAGGACTGGTTGTCCGCGAAGACAGCCCCAAGGATCGACGTGCCTACATCGTCAAGCTAACGCCGGAAGGCCGCCGCAGCTTCCGTAAAATGGCCGAAGCTCATGAAAAGTGGGTGGTTGAGCTCTTCGTCGGCATGGACGAAAAACAGCGTGGTCAGCTCTACGAATTGCTCGCCGTCCTGAAAGCCAGCGCCGCAACGGCTGCCGGGAAAAAATAGACGGCCCCGTACACCGGTGATTCTGTGAAGTTCTGCCGTAGAATCTGTTCAGCATTCATCGCCCACACGAACATGAAACTCCGCTACGGTCTGATCCTGATTTTTCTGGCACCCTTGCTCGCCGGCTGCGAGCAACTCGGGTTCGAAGACCCTGCTGCTGAGAAGGCGCGTGAGGAAGCTGAAGGCAAAGCCATCGGCAGCGGTTGTAGGCAAACCGGCCGGGTCCTGGAGGACTGCTACCAGAACAATCGCAAGGCGCCCAAGGCCGCGATTTTTTCCGGCTGGCGCGAGATGGATGCCTACATGCGTGAAAACAAGATCGAGGAAATAAAGCCCGAGTCTGCCGCAACGGCACCCGCCGCAACTTCGCCTGCTAAAAATGATACGGCGCCGAAGCCCGCGCAGGAAGCAGCGTCCCCCTCGCCGCAAAAAGGCGAAGCCGCAGCGGCCAAACCGGCAGCGGAAGCCAAACCAGCCGCTGAATCCAAGCCGGTCGAAGCCGCGCCAGCAAAAAAACCCCGCCCCGCGCTCGCGCGATAAGCGCCTAGTTCCTGCGGCAGCCGATTCGTCAGGGCGCCGGATTGTAATAGCGCAAATGCAGCGCCTCGATCTCTTGCAGAACCTCGTCGGTTAGCGCGCCGGAGCAGCCGGCAATATCCTCGCGCAACTGCTCCATAGTGGTAGCGCCAATGATCGTGCTGGCAACGAAGCCACGCGAGGCGACAAAGGCCAGAGCCATCTGTGTCAGCGTCATGCCGTGGCGCCGGGCCACGTCGGCATATGCCGCGACTGCCGGTATTGCATTGACCTTCGAGTAGCGCTGCGCGAAACCCTGAAATAGCGTCAAGCGGCCCCCGGCCTTTGAATCGGCGAGATACTTACCGGACAGCAACCCGAAGGCGAGCGGTGAGTACGCCAGAAGGGAGACGTTCTCGCGAAAACCGATTTCCGCGAGGCCCATTTCCCAGGTCCGATTGAGCAGGCTGTAGGCATTCTGGACCGACACCACGCGAGGCAATTTGTGCTGTTCCGCCTGATGCAGGAATTGCATCACCCCCCAAGGCGTCTCGTTGGACAAACCGACGCAACGCACCCGGCCTTCCTTGACGAGTTCCGCCAACGCCGCCAATGTCTCGACCACGGGTACGTAGTCGCGCTCATTGCCGGGATCGAAATGGTACTGACCGAAGATGGGTGTGTTGCGATCCGGCCAATGCAGCTGGTACAGATCCACATAGTCGGTTTGCAGGCGCGTGAGCGAAGCTTCGATGGCGGCGCGGATGTTCTTGCGGTTGAACGCCAACTCGCCGTTCCTGATCCACTTCAAACCGCGTCCCGGCCCGCTGATCTTGGTAGCGAGAACAATCTTGTCTCGTGCCTGTCGTTTCAGCCAGGTGCCGACATAGGTTTCCGTCTTGCCATAGCTTTCGGCGGTGGGCGGCACCGAATACATCTCCGCCGTGTCGATGAAGTTGATGCCCTGCGCCAGCGCAAAATCGAGCTGCTGATGGGCCTCGGCCTCGCTGTTCTGGGTGCCAAAGGTCATGGTGCCCAGGCAGATACTGGAAACGGTGAGATCGCTCAGGCCGAGCTTCGTGTAACGCATGGGCGAAACTCCAACTTTTGTCCGGGAGCGCTATTCTATGGGGGTAGGTTCAAAGCAAACAAGACCCATTGAGACCCATTGAGAAGCCGCATGCTTACCCCCGAGCAACTCGACCGCCAATACAACGCCCGCGCCGCCATCCCGGATCATCCGCAGATATTCGAGAGATGGCGCGTCCAATCGAGCGCAGCCCGCGATGTTCTGCGCTGCGAGCCGGACTACTATTTCGGCCCATCGCCCGCCGAATCTCTCGACCTCTATCCCGCCACCACGCGCGGCGCACCGCTGCTGGTCTTCATCCACGGCGGCTACTGGCGCTCCCTCGACAAGCAGGACTTCTCCTTTCTCGCCCCGGCCTTTGTCCGCACAGGAGTTGCCGTGGCCATGCCAAACTACGGCTTGGCCCCTGCCACCTCGATCGAAGAGATGGTGACGCAGATGCTGCGTGCTTTTGCCTGGATGTATCGCACACTGCCGCAGCTTGGAATCGATACCCAACGCATCGTGGTCGCCGGGCACTCCGCCGGTGCACACCTCGCCGCCATGATGCTTGCTGCAGACTGGCCGAAGTGGTCAAGAGATCTTCCGCGGGATCTTCTCAAAGGCGCCGTCTGCGTCTCCGGCATCTACGACCTGCTACCGCTGGTGCGCACGCCCTTCCTGCGCACCGACCTCAATCTTGATGACAAGACGGCCCGGCATGTCAGCCCTGTCCAGTATCGACCTGGACTCGCCACGCCCCTGATCACCGCTGTCGGCGCTGACGAGAGCGAAGAATTCCGGAGGCAAAACCGCCTTATTCGCGAGGCTTGGCCGCAATGCTTCCACCGCGATCTGCCCCTGCCCGGCCGCCATCACCTGGCGAGCGTCGAGGCGCTGGGAGATCCTGATCATCCATTGTTTCATGCCACGCTGCGCCTATTAGGAAAGACACCATGAAAACTGTCGCTGCCCTTCTCATCGTCCTCGCCGCCATCATCGGTGCTGTAGTGTTCTGGCTGTCAGGCAACATGGATTCCCTGATGAAGACTGCGATCGGGGACTACGGCGGCGCGATGACGCAGGCCAAGGTCAGCGTCGGCGCCGTCAAGATCGCTCCTGTCGACGGCAAGGGTACGATCAGCAATCTCCTAATCGGCAATCCGGCTGGATTCAAGACAGCCTACGCGATCAAGGTTGGCCAGATCGACGTCGACATCGACGTCGCCTCGGTTGCGCGGGACGTCATCGTCATCCGCCACATTGCCATCAATGCTCCCGACGTGATCTACGAGAAGGGCGACGTGATGACCAACTTCGACGCCATCCAGAAGAATATCGCGAGCTACCTCGGCCCCGCCGACAGCAAAAAGGAAGGCAAAAAGCTGATTGTCGAAGAACTCACCATCCGCGACGCGAAGGCGCAGGCCAGCGCCGCCTTCATGAACGGCAAAACGGTCAACGTGTCGCTGCCGGACATCACCCTGAGGAACCTGGGCAAGGCCAAAGGCGGCATCAGCCCCGGCGAACTGGGACAGGAAATCGCGGGTGCATTGAAGGCGAAGCTGACCAGTGCGGTGAGTTTCGACCGGCTGATGAAATCCACCGGCGAAGCGCTTGAAAAGGCGGGGTCGGCCGTCAAAGGCTTGTTCAAATAGGCTTCGGCACGGCGAGCCGCGCCTTATCGAAACTTCTTCTGGGCCAGCAAGGCTCCTGCATCGGTGGCCGGCAAAGGCTTGCTGAACAGATAGCCCTGCGCATTCTCACAGCCGAGGCCGGCAAGGAATTCGAGATGCTCGGTGGTCTCGACGCCTTCAGCGATCACGATCATGCCAAAACTGTGAGCCATCGCCACTACCGCGCGAGTGATGGCGGCATCGCCCGGATCGGTGGTGATATTGCGCACGAAAGACTGGTCCACCTTCAGCGCATCGAGCGGGAAACGCTTGAGATAGGAAAGCGAGGAATAGCCGGTGCCAAAATCGTCCATGGCAAGCGCAATGCCCAGCTTCTTAAATGCGGTCAGCATCATCACCGTGCGTTCCAGGCCCTGCATGGCGATGCTCTCGGTGATTTCCAGTTCGAGCGATGCCGGCGGCAGACCGGATTCTTCGAGCGCGTCAATCACCGTAGCCATGAGTTCGTCGTCGGCAAACTGACGCGCTGAAAGATTGACCGCCATGCGCAAAGGGCCGTGACCCGCATCCAGCCATGTTTTGGCCTGATGGCAGGCCTGATTCAGCGCCCAGGCGCCCATCTCGACAATGACGCCGCTCTCCTCCGCGATGGGAATGAATTCGACCGGCGAGATGAAACCAAGCTCGGGATGCTGCCAGCGCATCAGCGCCTCGAAGCCGATGATGCGACGACTGGCAATATCGACTTGCGCCTGATAGTGGAGGCTGAGTTCATTGCGCTCCAGCGCCTTGTGCAGTTCGTTGTGAAGTCGCAGCCGGCGCACTCCACGATCATTCATTTCGGCTGAGAAAAAGCTCAGGCTTCCCGGTCCTCCCTGCTGCGCTTGATGTAGCGCCGCATCGGCGTTGCGCATCAGATCCTCGGGAGCGCTCTTGCCAGCATCGAGCAGAGCCACCCCGGCACAGGCCTTGAGAAACAACTGCTGGGCCTCTGCCTGATAGGGACGCTCCACCGTCGCCAGCAACTCGCGGCAAAGCGAGTCGAGGTAAGCGTCGTCGCCAAAGCCCTCCAGCAGGATCGCAAACTGCTCACCAGAGACACGCCCGACGCCGTCGAACTCGCTGACAAAAACCGCCTGATTGACCTGCCTGAACAGTCGATCCGCCACTTCGCGCAATACGACGTCACCGCTTTCATGCCCGAGCGAATCATTGACCTGACTCAGGCCGTCGAGCCCAAGCATGATCAGCGCCAGGCGCGAGTTGCTCCGCTGCGACTGATGACTGGCAGCTCGCACGCGCTCCAGCATCAATCTGCGATTCGGCAAGTTGGTCAGCGCATCGAAATGCAACAGGCGCTGCGCCTCGGCCTGCAATCGCTGTGCCGCCAACCCTTCCGTGGCGCGCCGCGCCAAACGGGCGCGCACGGCGGCGAGCAGTTCATCGCGCTGGAAAGGCTTGACCAGATAATCGTCGGCACCGAGATTCATGCCCGTCCGCAAGTCGCTGCGGTCCGCCCGTGCGGTCAGAAATACAAATGGGGTTGAAGACGTCAACGGGTCATCGCGCACCGCCTGCAGCAGTCCATGGCCATCCAGCACCGGCATCATGACGTCCGACAGGATCAGCGCCGGCAAGTGCTCTCGCACCAGTGCCAGCGCCTCTTTACCGTTGGCCGCCGCCGCGACGTCGAAGCCCTCTATCCGGAGCATCCGCGCGAGGTTCTCGCGAATTGCATCCTCGTCTTCGGCAACAACGATTCTCACGCGCTCCGCGCTCACCCTCTCACCCTTGATCCTTGGCGGTGCCCAGTTTTTGCTCGATGATGGTTCCCAGCACCGCCAAACTGAACGGCTTGGTGACGTACTCGTTGGCACCCAGCAGAAAACCCAGGCGGGCATCTTCAACGTCGACGTTGGCCGTCAGGAAAATGAAGGGTACACCTGCCGTCGCCGGTTCCGCGCGGAGCCGCGCGAGAACCCCGAAGCCGTCTATTCCCGGCATCATCAGATCGCACAGTATCAGGTCGGGTGGCGAGCGCAGCGCCGCCTGTATGCCGCGCTCGCCATCTTCCGCCTCGCTCGGCAGATAGCCCTCGAGCCTCAGGAAGCGAACAACGTTCTCCCGCACAGAAGCCTCATCATCAATGACCAGAATCCGGAAGCGTCGAGGGTTCATTTTGCATCTCCCAAACGGCGGCGAATCAACGCCGCCAGCTGTAGCAGGTTGAAAGGCGTGGTTACATACTCGTTGGCACGCAATTCCCGTCCGTGCTCGAAGCTTTCGACCTCGGCGCTGGCGGTGAGGAACACGAATGGTACCGCGGCGGCGCGGGGATCAACAGGGAGTCCGGGCATCATCACGTCGCAGATGATCAGGGTGCTCGCCATGTCAAACCTCCACGCGCGGCAGCCGTACTGAAAACCGGGTTCCCTCGCCCACCTCGCTCTCGACCGCGATGTTGCCACCGTGCAGCGCGACCGCGCGCTTGACGATCGCCAGGCCCAGCCCGGTCCCCGAAATATTGCCCACATTCCCCGCGCGATGGAAAGTCTCGAACAATCGCGGCATGTCTTCGGCCGGAATGCCGATGCCCTGGTCGGCCACGACAAGAACCAGGTCGTCGCCCTCCGACCCCACGGTCAGCCGGACCCGGTCGCCCGCGCCCGAGTACTTGAAGGCATTGCCGATCAGGTTGCCAAGGATATGCCGCAGCAGTTTCTCGTCCAGCATCAATTCCGCTTCGGCCCAGCTGAAATGGATATCCAGACGCTGCATCCCCGACCCACCGGAACTAGCCGCCCGCGCCGCTTCCGCGGCCAATTCGACGCAGAGTTCCTGCGCCTTGCAGGCAACCGGGCTGAACTCAAGGTTGCCGGAATCGGCGCGACCGATCATCAGGACGCCATCGAGCATTTTTGTCATGCGCGCTACCGCGCTTTCTATGCTGCCAAGCACCTCAAGCTTCTCCTCGTCCGGCAGGCGGTCGCTGTAGTAACGCAATAGCTCTGCCGAGGAGAGGATGGTCGCCAGCGGCGTACGGAATTCGTGCGAGGTCATCGAGACGAACTGGCTTTTCAACTCAGTGAGTTCCACCTGCTGCGCCAGAGCACGCCGGATGTCCTGCTCCGCCTGATGCCGCTGGGTCACGTCGACAAAGGTCCAGATGGTGCCCCGCTTCATGTCCTGCCCATCAACCGCCTTGCCGAACAGCTGAATCCAGATCAGCGCCCCCTCCTTGCGCCGCATCTGGCATTCAGTGGCGTAGGATTCACCGCGTCGCAGAACCGGATAGGCTTCGGTGCCGATCTTGTTCCAGCTGACATCGTCGGGGAAATGGATCCGGCTCGACACCCCCAGCAGTTCGTCTTCGCTGAACCCCATCATGTCGGCGAATGTCCGGTTAACCCACTGATGATGTCGATCGACCGACAGCGTGATGCCGATCTGGGTGCTTTGCAGAATTGCATCCTGCTCGGCCGTCTTTCGGCGCAGTGCGTCCGCGAGTTTCTTGCGCCGATTGATGTCGAGCACCACCCATACCGTGCCCTGTCCCAGATCGTGCTGATTCACCGCCCGACCCGACAGATTCACCCAAAACAGGGCGCCGCTTGCACGGCGCATCTGCAACTCGCACTCATAGGCGCGGCCGTCGTGAACAGCGGCGGAAACCTCGGCGCCGATCCTCAGGTACTCCTCGCGCGAGGGATAGTAGGGCTCCAGCGATTCACCGACGGGCAACTCCCGCTCCAGCGCAAAAATCTGCTGCATGGCCGTGTTGGCCCAGCGCACCCGTCCCTTCGCATCGAGAAAGGCAATGCCCATCACCGAGGCCTCGAGTATCGTCTCGCGCTCTGCCAGCGCGCGCTGCAAATTGTTCTCGAGCTGACGCTGCCGGGTAATGTCATGGATAAAAGCCAGCGTTGCAGGCATTCCTTCCCATTCCACCTGCACCGTGCTGCCTTCGACCCAGACTGTTTCGCTGCTCTTGCTGCGCAAGCGGAAGCTCATCACCTGTTGCGAGCCGGATCCCATCTGCAAATGGCGACGCGCGACATTCGCCATCAACTCCCGGTCGGCCGGCTCCACGCACTCGAGGAAACTCGGCAAGGCCAGCATTTCCTCGTGGCTGAAGCCCACCATGTCGAGCATGCGCGGATTGGCGAGACACACACGGTTGCTGCGAACAATCACGATCCCCACCGGAGCGCCTTCGATAACGCTCCGATAGCGTCCCTCGGAGCGACGCAGCGCCTCCTCTGCCTCCTTGCGCCGGGTGATGTCGGAAACGAAGGACAGGGTTGCCGGGGCACCGTCCCAGACGATCATCACGGCGGCCAGTTCCACCCAGAGCAGCCTGCCGCCGGGCGTGACGATGCGGAATTCGTAGCGCGGCTCGATCTCCTCGCCACGCTGCCGACGCTGGTGGCGGTCGAACACATTTTCCCGATCGGCTTCGTGGATCAGGGGCACAAATTCCAGCCCGACGATCTCATCGGGCCGATAACCGGTAATTTCCAGGGCTGCCGGATTGGCGAAGCGAAATCGCCCATCCTGTACCACGATGATGCCGACGCTCACGTTCTCGATTACTTGCCGGTAGCGCTCCTCCGATCGCTGCAGCGCCTGATCGGTACGGTCGAACTCGGCGGCCTGCTCGCGCTGGCGAACCGTGTGCGCCTCGATGTCGGTGAAAATCAGCATCGCACAGCGGCTGCCATCAGCCCGCGAAATGGCTTTGGCGTCAAGCTGTACGGTGAGCAGGCTTCCGTCCCTGCGCAGAAGGCGCCACTCTCTGACCTCCTGCGGAGAGTCGGCCAGAAGCGCCGACAGCAAGCTCTCATGCTGCGCAGCAATCTCCGGCGGTGCAACCTGCGCCCAGGGCTGTCCTTGCAGTTCCTCTGCTTCGCGACCTACCATGCGGCAGAACGCAGAATTGAAGCGAATCAATCGTCCATCGGCGGCAATAAAGCAGACTCCGACGCCCGTCGCCTCAAACGCCGCGCTAAGCAAGTCATCCACATCGCCCATGACGCCCATTGCACTGGTCTCTCGGTCCGCCGCAAATAGCCTGTGATTTTAACCACATATGCCAGCCGCCCGTTTCAGGCGGCCATCGCGGCCAGGTGCCGCCTGTAATACAATACGTGCCTAGCGCCCTGCCGGTTGGCGCCCGATTCGGCATTCTGCCGCATATCCCTCAAGCGCTTCGCCGCCTGAACCGGTTCCCCGCGAGGGGCAGGCCGATTCAGGAGTTCAATTGAACGCGACCACAGAAAACATCACCCAATCCCCCGACGGACCCCAGGACGACAGCGCAACCGCCGTAGCGCGAGCGCCGACTTTTGACGAACTCGGCCTCTTGCCCGAGTTGCTGCGTGCCGTCAAAGACAACGGCTACACCACCCCGACGCCGATCCAGATTCAGGCCATTCCGATCATCCTGGCCGGCAAGGATGTCATGGGCGGGGCGCAAACCGGCACCGGCAAGACCGCCGGCTTCACCCTGCCGCTACTGCAACGCCTGGCGCGCCACGCCAGCAGTTCGCCCTCGCCCGCGCGCCATCCGGTCCGTGCGCTGATCCTCGCGCCGACGCGCGAACTGGCGATGCAGGTGCATCAAAGCGTGGTCACCTACAGCAAACACCTGCCGCTGCGCTCCGTATGCATCTATGGCGGCGTCGATATCCGGCCGCAGATCGCCGAACTTCGCGAAGGGCGCGAGATCGTGGTCGCCACGCCGGGCCGGCTGCTCGACCACGTGCAGCAAAAGAGCGTGACCTTCAACTTCGTCGAGGTGCTGGTGCTCGACGAAGCCGACCGCATGCTCGATATGGGCTTCATCCCCGACATCAAGCGCATCCTCGCCATGCTGCCGAAAGAACGGCAGAGCCTGCTGTTCTCGGCCACCTTCTCCAACGAGATAAAGAACCTCGCCGACAACATGCTGAAGGCGCCGCAACTGATTGAAGTCGCGCGCCGCAACATGGTGACCGAAACCGTGACGCACCGCGTATACCCGGTGGCGTCCGACCTCAAGCGCAGCCTGCTGGTGCATCTGCTGACGCATGACGATGAAAATGCCAAGCAGGTGCTGGTCTTCGTCGGCACCAAGTTCGGCGCCAGCCGGCTGGCGGTCTACCTCGAGCGCCAGGGCATCGCTGCCGACGCCATTCACGGCGACAAGAGCCAGCAGCAGCGGACCGAGGCGCTGGAAGGCTTCAAGTCCGGCAAGATCCGTGTGCTGGTCGCCACCGATGTCGCCGCGCGCGGCCTCGACATTGACGACCTGCCCCACGTCATCAACTACGAGTTGCCGCACACCGCGGAAGACTATATCCATCGCATCGGCCGCACCGGTCGCGCCGGCAAGCTGGGCAACGCCACCTCGCTGTTCGCCCCCGAGGAAACACAGCGCCTGACCGATATCGAAAAGCTGATCAAGCGCAAGATAGAGCGCGTCGAGATCACCGGCTTCAATCTTGGCACTGCAACGCCCGAACGCGAGCATGGTCGCGAACGCACTGGCGGCGGTCATCGCCGCGAGCACGAAGACAAGCGCCGCGAACGCGAAGTCAAACAGCACGACCGCCGGCCGCCGCCACACCTGCCGGCGCCCGCGGCCCATGTGCCGCGACTCGACCCGCGCCTGCCCAAGCTCGATTTCGACCCGAACAAACCTTACGTCGGCAAAGCCGGTCCAGTCGAAATCGGCGCCGAGAAGCCCGCGCCGACTCGTCCGCAGCGACCCGTAGCGGCACTGCTCGGCGGCTTCGGCAAGAAATAGCCCGACGCGATCGGCCATGCGCGACGAGGCAGCGTGGCAACTCGATGTGCGGCCGGCCGGCGTCGATGAGACGGATACCCTGCTCATCCTTCTCGGCGGACGCTGGTGCATCGACCAGAATCTGCCCTCTGCGGACACCCTGAAAACCCGGCTCGACGCCCCGGTTTGCCGTGTCCGTTTCGATACAGGCAAACTCGCCGACTGGGATTCCGGACTGCTGACCTACGTCTCGGGGATCAGCAAATCCTGCACGGATCGCGGCATCGCGGTCGATAACAGCGGGCTGCCGCCGGGAGCGCAACGCCTGCTGGCGATGGCGCTCGCCGTGCCGGAGCAGAAGCTGGCCGGACGCAACAACGGTCGCCAGGGCACATTCACCCAAGTCGGCGCGGCGACCATCGAGTTCTTTCGCGGCGTGCCGCAAATGCTCGGCTTTCTCGGTGAAGTCACGTTGTCGCTGCTGCGACTACTCACCGGCCGTGCCCGCTTTCGCCGGCGCGACCTCTGGCTGGAGATAGAGGAAGTCGGGCCGCGCGCGCTACCCATTGTCTCGGTGATCAGCTTCCTGGTCGGACTGATCCTCGCCTATCTGGGCGCCGACCAGTTGAAACTGGTCGGCGCCCAGATCTTCATCGCCGATTTGGTGGCCATCGGCATGGTGCGCGAGGTCGGCGCGCTGATGACCGGAATCATCATCGCCGGTCGCACCGGTGCCGCCTTCGCCGCCCAGCTCGGTACCATGCAGGTCAACGAGGAGATCGATGCCTACAAGACGCTCGGCATCTCGGCCATCGACTTTCTGGTGTTGCCGCGCATCCTGGCACTGATGCTGATGGTGCCGCTGCTCACGCTCTACTCTGGATTCATTGGCATGCTGGCGGGCTTGCTGGTGTCGATGGCCGTCTTCGACATCGGCTTCTTCGAGTACTACACGGAGACCTTGCGCGCGCTGGAGTTCAAGCAGTTCGCTGTCGGGCTATCCAAGGGCACGGTCTATGGCGCGATCGTGGCGTTCGCCGGCTGCCTGCGCGGCATGCAATGCGGACGCAGCGCCGAGGCGGTCGGACATGCGGCAACCTCGGCGGTCGTCACCGCCATCCTGCTGATCACGATTGCCGCTTCGATCATGACCATCGTCTTCTACCAGCTGGGAATCTGACAGTAGTGGCCCCCCACGCTCGCAAACCCGGCTCGCTGCCCCCCACAGGGGGGAGCATGTTTCCTTGGGGCGGCCCGGCGGAAACATGATGGATCAGACCCCTCACATCGAAGTACGCGATCTGAGCATGGCCTACGGCGATTTCGTCGTGCAGCGCGGACTGGATTTCGTGGTGAACAAGGGTGACATTTTCGTTGTCATGGGCGGCAACGGCTGCGGCAAGACTACGCTGATGCGCGCCCTGGTCGGCCTGCAAAGGCCCGCAACGGGATCGGTAGTCTATAGCGGCGAGGACTTCTGGAGTGCAGGAGCGGAGGCGCAGCAAAGGCTCAAGCGTCGTCTCGGCATCCTGTTCCAGGGCGGCGCGCTGTGGAGCTCGCTGACGCTGGGCGAAAACGTAGCGCTGCCGATTGCCGAATACACCGGCCTGCCGCCGACCCGTGTCGATGAGATCGTCGCCTTCAAGCTGGCGCTGGTCGGGCTCGCCGGCTTCGAGGACTTTTATCCGGCCGAGTTGAGCGGCGGCATGAAGAAGCGCGCGGGACTGGCACGGGCAATGGCCCTCGATCCCGACATCCTGGTCATCGACGAGCCCTCGTCGGGTCTTGATCCGCTGACAGCCAGGCGCCTCGACGAACTGATCATGGAACTGCGCGACAGTCTCGGCACCACCATCGTCGTCGTCACGCATGAACTAGCCAGCATCCTCAGTATCGGCAACAATTCGATCTATCTGGATTCGGAAAGCCACACCATGATTGCCACCGGGCACCCGCAGGACGCGTTGAAGAACGGGCATCCCAAGGTCCGCCATTTTCTGACCCGCGGTGGAACGACATGAGCCGAAAAGCCAACCCCGTGCTGATCGGCGCCTTCGTCCTCGGCGCACTTGCGCTGACGGTTGTGACCATACTGTTACTGGCGGGCGGCAGCTGGTTCGGCGAGCGGCGGCAACACGTAATGTATTTCGAAGGCGCGGCTCAGGGCCTCCAGGTCGGCGCGCCGGTGGTATTTCTCGGCGTCAAGGTTGGCACCGTCAAGCAGATCCAGCTCGGCCTCGATCCGCAAAGCCGCCGTTTCCTGGTGCCGGTGATGATCGAACTTGAACCCCACGTCGTGCGCACACGCGGCGGCGAGCCGATCGACCTGCGTGATCGAGCGACGGTGCGGCAGCTGGTCGAGCGCGGCCTGCGGGCGCGGCTGCGCATGCAAAGCCTGCTCACCGGCCAGCTGTACGTGGACCTCGACTTTCATCCCGACAAGCCGGCGACCTTCGCCGCGCTTGATCCCGACCTCAGCGAAATCCCGACCATCCGCACGGCCGTTCAGGAACTGACGACCAAGCTCGAGGGTTTCCCGATGGACAAGTTTCTCGCCGATGTGGCCGCCATCAGTGGCGCAACGAACAAGCTGATGTCGGCGCAAGCGACGCAGGAACTGCCACGGCGGCTTGACGCGACCCTTCGTCACCTTGAATCCCTGACGGCCCGCTTGGACGCACAGAGCGGCCCCGTCCTGAATGATGTGCGAGGCAACCTCGCCGAGCTGAACAAGGCGCTGCTGGCGGCGCAAGCGGCACTGGCCAGAGTCGACACCGCAGCCGACCGGGTGGCCGAACTGGCACGACCCGATTCGCGCGCTGTCGCCGGCATGACCCAAGCCAGCGAGGAACTGGCCAAGGCCGCCGGAGCCCTGCGCAGCCTGACCGATCAGGAGTCGACAACGGTGGCCAACGTCAATGCCGCTCTCAAGGAAATCACCCGGGCCGCCGATGCCGTTCGCATACTAGCGGAAACGCTCGACCAGCAACCGGATGCCATCTGGCGCGGCAAGCGCCAGAAGACGACCCCATGACGCACCACCCCGCGCCATACCCCATCAACGAGGAGGCAAAATGAAACTCGTCCGCTTTGGTCCCAGGGGCCATGAAAAACCTGGTCTTGTTGCAGCAGACGGCACGCTGCGCGATCTTTCCGGCCACCTTGCCGACATCGGCTGGAATGAACTTTCCGCGGCCGGCCAAAAGCGCCTGCGTGCGCTGAATCACGGCAGCTTGCCCACGGTGCGCGGCAAGCCGCGGCTCGGTGTGCCCTTCACCGGCATCTCGAAAATCGTCGGCATCGGGCTGAATTACCGGGCTCACGCCCTTGAGGCGAAGATGCCGATTCCTACCGAGCCTGTAGTGTTCATGAAAGCCACCACCTGCATTACCGGCCCCAGCGATCCGATCCTGATGCCTGTCGGCAGCACCAAACTCGACTGGGAAGTCGAGCTTGGCATCGTCATCGGTTGCGAGACGCGTCGCGTCGCGGAGGCACAGGCGCTCGATCACGTCGCCGGCTACTGCGTGTTCCACGACGTCTCGGAGCGCGCCTTCCAGCTCGAACGCGGCGGCCAGTGGGACAAGGGCAAGAGCTGCGACAGCTTTGGCCCCATCGGTCCCTGGCTGGTGACCAAGGATGAAGTGCCCGACCCGCAACGACTGCGCCTGTGGCTCGACGTCAATGGCGAACGCATGCAGGATTCCTCCACCGCCGACATGATCTTTTCCTGCGCCGAAATCGTCAGCTATGTTTCAGGCTTCATGACGCTTTTGCCTGGCGACGTGATTTGCACTGGCACGCCACAGGGCGTCGGCATCGGGCGCGGCCGCTTCCTTCAGATCGGCGACAAGGTCGCACTCGGCGTCGAAGGGCTGGGTGAACAGCAACAGACCGTGATCGCCACGCGGCAGTAAAAAGTCGGCGTTGGTGACGCGGCGCCCAGTATCACACTGCCGGAGGATTGAAGGTCGCCATGAGCAATGACTACCTGCTGGCCATCGACAACGGCACCCAGAGCATCCGCGCGCTGATATTCGATCTGCACGGCCACCTGGTCGACAAGGCGCAGGTCGATATCACCAGCTACCAGTCGCCGCAACCCGGCTGGATGGAGAACGACCCCGAGGAGTTCTGGGCCGCGCTTGGCATGGCGTGCCAGCGGCTCTGGGCGAATACCCGGATTCCCAAAAGTTCGATTCGCGGCGTCGTCATCACCACCCAGCGCGGCACGACCATCAATCTCGACAGTCACGGCCTGCCGCTGCGGCCGGCCATCGTCTGGCTGGACCAGCGGCGCGCCGACACCAATCCGAAGCTGGCCTGGTGGTGGGAACTGGCGCTGCGTGCCATTGGCATGCGGGAGACCATCCGCTACTTCGCGCGCGAGGCGGAAGCCAACTGGATCGCCCAGCACCAACCGGAGATTTGGGCGCGCACGGACAAATTCCTGCTGCTGTCCGGCTATCTGAACTACCGCTTCACCGGGCGCTTTGTCGATTCCGTGGCGAACCAGGTCGGCTACATTCCATTCGACTACAAGCGCGGCCGCTGGGCCTCCGCGCTCGACTGGAAATGGCACTGCCTGCCGATCACCCGGAAAATGTTGCCCGAACTGATGGCGGCAGGCGCGCAACTCGGCCGCGTCAGCGCCGCCGCCGCCCGCGACACGGGAATTCCCGAGGGCTTGCCGGTCATCGCCGGCGCCGCCGACAAGGCCTGCGAAGTCCTCGGCGCCGGTTGCCTAACCCCCGAGGTTGCCTGTCTGTCGTATGGCACGGCGGCGACCATCAACACCACCACCTCGCACTATCTGGAGGCCACACCCTTCATTCCGCCTTTTCAGGCGGCAGTACCGCGACACTACAACACCGAAATCCAGATCACGCGCGGCTTCTGGATGGTGAACTGGTTCCGCGAGCAGTTCGGTCTGCATGAGGAAATCGAAGCGCGAAAGCGCGGCGTCACGCCGGAAAGCCTGTTCGACGACCTGGTGAACGCGGTACCTCCGGGCTCGATGGGCCTGATGCTGCAACCCTTCTGGAACCCCGGCATCAAGATTCCCGGTCCGGAAGCCAAGGGCGCCGTGATCGGCTTTGGCGAAGTGCATACGCGCGCCCACCTCTATCGCGCCATTCTGGAAGGCCTGGCCTACGCCCTGCGCGATGGCCGGGAACGCATAGAGCGCCGCAGCGGACGGAGCATCGAGCGCGTGCGGGTATCCGGCGGCGGTTCGCAAAGCGACGCGGCCATGCAGATCACCGCCAACATATTCAACCTGCCGACCGAGCGGCCGCACTTGTACGAGACCAGCGGCTTGGGCGCTGCCGTCATTGCCGCCGTCGGCCTCGGCCTGCATCCCGACTTTGCCACCGCCGTGCGCGAAATGACGCGCGTCGGCCAGGTGTTTCAACCCGAAGCGCAGCACGTGCGCATTTACGACCAGCTCTACGAAAAGGTCTATTGCCGCATGTACCAGCGCCTGCAGCCGCTGTATCAGGAGATACGCGAGATCACCGGCTACCCGGGTGCAGAGGAATAGGTGCCTGAGGGACAGGAAGACAATAAAAAGCCCACCGCGAGGGTGGGCTGATCGAGCCGCAAACTGAAAAGTCAGGCGGCTGCCTGCGCCGGGATCTGCCGGCTGTGATGGGTAATGCGGTTTCTGGCATCGACATACACCAGATCGGGCTCGAAACTCTGCAGTTCGATCTCGTTCATCATGGCGTAGGTGGCGATGATCAACAGGTCGCCGGTCGCGGCCTTGCGTGCCGCAGCGCCATTCACCGAAATGGTGCCGCTGCCGCGCTCGGCACGAATGGCGTAGGTGGTGAAGCGCTCGCCGTTGTTGATGTTGTAAATGTCGATCTGCTGGTATTCCTTGATGTCGGCTGCTTCAAGCAGGTCTTCATCAATGGCGCAGGAACCTTCGTAGTGCAACTCGGCGTGTGTCACCGTGACACGGTGAAGTTTTGATTTGAGCATTGTGCGTTGCATTGTCAGACCTTTCTCATGCAAAGGCGGCAATAAAATTGGGAACTCTCCGCAAAGGGAGCCAGACTCCCGTCATTTCCGCTACTGGCACACCACCGGCATGAGCGCATCGTAGTGACCTAAACTTCCAGATTGTCGATGAGGCGCGTGCTTCCGAGACGCGCCGCTGCCAACACCACCAATCCGGAATCGTGAGCGGACGGCAATTGTAGATCAAGTTTTTTACGCAATGCAACATAATCCGTAACCCAGCCACTGGCCTGCAGTTCCAGAACCGCCTCCTGCTCCAGCCCGGCAAAATCCCGCGAACCGGCGCGCACGGCCTCTACTACTTTGGTTAATACCCTGAACAAATGCGGCGCTGCCGCCCTTTCCGCGGCCGAAAGGTAGCCGTTGCGCGAGGACAGGGCCAGGCCGTCGGCCGCGCGCACGGTCTCGCCGCCGATGATTTCGATGGGCAAATTGAATTCCCGCGCCATGTTGCGAATAACCATCAGTTGCTGGTAATCCTTCTTGCCGAACAGCGCGACGTCGGGTTGGGCGATCTGAAACAGCTTCATCACCACGGTGGCGACGCCGCGAAAATGCCCAGGGCGGAACTCTCCATCGAGAATGCCGGCCTGCTCGGGTGGGGGTTCAATCTGATAGGTCTGCGGCTGGGGATACATTTCCGCTTCCTGCGGCGCAAAAAGATCGTCCACCCCTGCCGCCGCCAGGCGTTCGCAGTCCGCCACAAAGGTGCGCGGATACTTCTCGAAGTCCTCGCCGGGACGAAATTGCAGGCGATTGACGAAGATGGTCGCCACCACCTGTTCCGCGCTGTCGCGCGCCTGTGTCATCAGTGCAATGTGCCCGTCGTGCAGGTTGCCCATGGTGGGCACCAGCGCGACGCGACCATCCCTGCTCCGCGCCGCTCTCAGCGACTCGATGGTTTCGTGGATGCGCATGCTTTAACGTGAAACAACTCGTTCGGAGCGACTGGTGATAGTCGAGCGAAGCGAGCAGATCAGCAGCCCCCCGCGAGGGGGGATGGGGGGGCGGGCCTTCAATTTGCCTTTCGCGTGTTTCATCTTCGGCGGATGGCGCTCGGTGCCATGAGCGTCAGTACGTGTGTTCGGGCGCGGGGAAGCTGCCGTCCTTGACGGCCTTGACATAGGCGATCACCGCGGCGTCGATGCTCGCGGCACCCTCCATGAAGTTGCGCACGAAGCGCCCCTTCTTGCCCGGGTAGACGCCGAGCATGTCGTGCAGTACCAGCACCTGGCCGTCACAGTCCTTGCCGGCGCCGATGCCGATGGTCGCGCAGACCTTGAGCAGTTGGGTGATTTCACCGGCAAGCTGGGCCGGGACCATTTCCAGCACCATCAGGGCGGCGCCGGCCTGTTCCAGCGCCAGGGCTTCGCGTTTCATGCGCGCCGCGCCTTCCTCGCCGCGTCCCTGCACGCGGTAGCCACCCAGCGCGTGCACCGATTGCGGCGTGAGACCGATGTGGGCGCAGACCGGCACGCCGCGCTCGACCAGGAAATGCACCGTTTCGGCCATCACCTCGCCGCCTTCGAGCTTGACCATCTCCGCGCCGGCAGCGAGCAGGCGCACGGCGTTGCGCAGGGCGAGTTCCTTCGACTCCTGATAGCTGCCGAAGGGCATGTCGGCGACACACATCGCGCGCTGCGCCATGTGGCCGACGCACTCGGTGTGATAAACCATCTGCTCCATGGTCACCGGCAGTGTCGAGGTCTTGCCCTGCAGCACGTTGCCCAGCGAATCGCCGACCAGTATCACGTCGACGCCGCAGCGATCCTCCAGCGCAGCGAAGCTTGCATCGTAGCCGGTGAGCATGGCGATCTTCTGGCCGTCGTGCTTCATGCGCCCGAGTTCCGGCAGCGTGATCGGCTTGTTGCTGGCGAGGTAGGTCATGGGGATCAGAATGTGAAGTAAACGGCGGCTAGGATACACAAACTCGTCTGCATGATTCAGACAGAATTCGGCGGCATCTTCTCTATTTGCTGATCGGCGCAGCGCAGCAGCAGTTCAGCGACTCCGCCGCGGCCCGGAACGACAAGGTGCGGGGCGATTTCGGCCAGCGGCGCCAGCACGAAGGCGCGCTGATGCATGCGTGGATGCGGCAGCGTGAGTTGCGGGTCGTCGCTGAGCAGATCACCGCAGAGCAGCAGATCGAGATCGAGCGTGCGCGGTGCGTTTCT
>JBIJDI010000232.1:0-4734 GCA_044344235.1 Sulfuritalea sp.
GCCCCGGCCAGCGAGGTCGACGCGGCAACGTCGCCGTGGGCGTCTTCTTCCGGCAGCAGCAGCTTGACGCCGATCCAGAACAGCAGCAGCGCGCCGACGATCTTGAGCCAGGGTACGGCCAGCAGTTGCAGGGCAAAGAAGATGAGCACGATGCGCAGGCCGATGGCGCCCATGACGCCCCAGAAGATGCCTTTCTTGCGCTGCTCATCCGGCAGTTTGCGGCAGGCCAGCGCAATGACGACCGCGTTGTCGCCGCCGAGCAGGATGTCGATCAGGATGATTTGCAGTACGGCGATCCAGAAGGCGGCGGTCGAGATGTCCAGCATGAGTAGGTATGACCAAGGATGAAAAATCGGTGTCTAGTTTAACGCCTGCTCGCGGCTAGGGCAGGCTCTTTCGATCGAGGTCGAGCGCCAGCGTGATGCCGAGGCGGCCGGCAGCGCCGCGCAGATGATCGAGCGCGCAACGGCGGGCGCTTTCGACGTCGCCACGGGAGATGGCGTCGAACAGGGCGCGGTGCTCGCGTTGCGCTTCCCGCGGCAGGCCAAGCTCGAGGTGCGTGCCGTGCCAGGAGAGTTTGCGCGAATCGGAAAAGTGGCGCCCCAGGAATTCCACCAGCCGGCTGACGTAGGAGTTGCGCGTGGCTTTGGCCATGGCGATATGGAAATTGTCGTCCGCCTCCGTACCGTCGTTGCCGCTGGCCAGCGCATCATCCATCTGCTGCAGGTGTGTCGCCATGGTTCTGAGGTCGGTCTCGTCGCGGCGCTGGGCAGCCAGTTCTGCCACGGCGCCTTCAACCATGGCGCGCAGTTCAAAGATGTCGCGCAGTTCGTCCAGTTCCGGGCCGGCGCCCTGCCAGAGGCGCAGGTTGATGGTTTTGGGGGTCTCGACGACAAAGGCGCCGGACCCCTGGCGGGTTTCGATCAGGCCGTCGGCCTTGAGCCGGGCAATGGCTTCCCGCACCACGGCGCGGCTGACGCCATAGGCCTCGCCGAGCGTCTTTTCGGTCGGCAGGCGGTCGCCGGGCTTGATCTCGCCCCCGGCAACGCGGCGCTGCAGGTCACTCGAGACCTCCTCCGAGAGCCTCAAAGGCCTCGCAATGCGGCTCAATTCGGTGCCGGGTACGGTGGATTGGAGGGGGGTGTCTGCCATAGGCCACTTATAAGAGTTGTCCTATTGTCAGACAAATTATCTTTCTGGTAAAGTGCCTCCGTCAGTAGCAGTGCCAGGAAGCGCAAACAAAGACCGCAGGCCATGACAGCAATCGCTCAAACGGCCGCAAACACAATATCTCTGAGGAGGAGACTATGTCAGACACCAAGCAAACCGAGCAGAAGCCATCCCGCCGCAAATTCCTCGCTGCAGCCGTTACCGGCAGCGTAGGTGTCGCCGCCGCGGGTTTCCCGATGATCGCCAAGGCGCAAGCCGGGCCGATCAACATGCGCTGGCAGTCGACCTGGCCGGCGAAAGACATTTTTCACGAATACGCGCTGGATTTCGCCAAGAAGGTCAATGACATGACCGGCGGCGACCTCAAGATCGAAGTGCTGCCGGCAGGTTCCGTGGTACCGGCTTTCGGTCTGCTCGAAGCGGTGTCCAAGGGCACGCTGGACGGCGGCCACGGCGTTCTCGGCTACCACTACGGCAAGCAGAATGCCCTGGCCCTGTGGAATTCCGGCCCGGCTTTCGGCATGGACGCCAACATGCTGCTGTCCTGGCACAAGTATGGCGGCGGCGCCGAATTGCTGGCCAAGCTCTACGCCTCCATCGGCATCACCACGGTACAGTCCTTCCTCTACGGCCCGATGGCAACCCAGCCGCTGGGCTGGTTCAAGAAGCCGATCACCAAGCCGGAGGACTTCAAGGGCCTCAAGTTCCGCACCAACGGCCTGGCGATCGACTTGTTTACAGCCATGGGCGCGGCGGTGAATGCGCTGCCTGGCGGTGAGATCGTGCCGGCCATGGATCGCGGACTGCTCGACGCGGCCGAATTCAACAATGCCTCGTCCGATCGCCTGCTCGGGTTCCCCGACGTGTCCAAGGTCTGCATGCTGCAGAGTTACCACCAGAGCGCCGAGACCTTCGAAATCATGTTCAACAAGCCGAAGTACGATGCACTGCCGGCGAAGATGAAGGCGATCATCAGCGGCGCGGTCGAGGCGGCGTCCGCCGACATGTCATGGAAGGCGATCGATCGCTATTCCAAGGACTACATCGAGCTCCAGACCAAGGACAAGGTCAAGTTCTACAAGACCCCGGATGCGGTGCTGCAGAAGCAGCTCACGCTGTGGTCCGAGATCATGGCCAAGAAGTCGGCGGAGAACCCCATGTTCAAGGAAATCGCCGCATCGCAGGCTGCATTTGCCGAGCGCGCGGTGAAATGGGACCAGGACACCTACGTCAACCGGCGCATGGCCGTCAGCCATTTCTTCGGCGCCAAGAAGGCCGCACCGGCCAAGGCTGCTCCCAAGAAGGGTTGAGGGCTTCCGCCTCTTCAACAACCATCAACCATCCGGACGCGTTCCGGGTGGTTGATTTTTTTCGGCGGGCCAAGTCATGCAAATGCAGAAGTTTCTGCTGACCATCGACCGGATCAGCACCTTCGTCGGCCAGACCTTTTCCTGGCTGATCGTCGCGCTGACCTTCGTGATCACCTGGGAGGTGGTCTCCCGTTACGCCTTCGACAACCCGCACCCCTGGGCCTTCGATGTCATGAGCATGATGTACGGCACGGTGTTCATGATGGCCGGCGCCTATACCCTGTCCAAGAACGGCCACGTGCGCGGCGACGTTCTGTACGGATTCTTTTCGCCGCGGGTCCAGGCCAGCCTGGACCTGCTGCTGTACTTCCTGTTTTTCATCCCCGGCGTGTTCGCCCTGGCCTGGGCGGGCTACAACTTTGCCGGCGAGTCGTGGGCCATCAACGAACACTCGAACGTCACAGCCAACGGTCCGCCGGTCTATCCGTTCAAGACCATCCTGCCCCTGGCCGGAGGCTTTCTGCTGCTGCAGGGCGTGGTCGAAATCATCCGCTGCATTGTTTGCATCCGGCAGGGTGAATGGCCGTCGCGCGAGCATGACGTCGAGGAAGTCGATGTCGAGAAACTGAAGGAAATGGTCCACGTCAGGGACGAGGACATCGCCGCGCTCGACAAGTACGTGGTCGCCCAGGAACATGAGCATCAGGCGCACGCGGGAGCGGCCAAATGAAAATCAGGAAAGAACTCTGGTTCGGCTTCTCGCTGATGGCGGCGATCCTTGTCGTCACCGTGATCTTCATGCCATGGACCACCATGCAGAACGGCCACATCGGCCTGCTCATGCTGTCCCTGGTGGTGGTCGCCATCATGCTCGGCTTTCCCACCGCCTTTACCCTGATGGGCATGGGCGTGTTCTTCGCGTGGCTGGCCTACCGCAGCGGTAATCCGGATCTTGCCGTGCGCCAGACGCTGGACCTGATGGTGCAGCGCGCCTATTCGGTGATGTCCAACGACGTGCTGATTTCGATCCCGCTCTTCGTTTTCATGGGCTACCTGGTCGAGCGCGCCAACCTGATCTCCAAGCTGTTCCGCGCGCTGGAACTCGCTTTGGCGCGCCTGCCCGGCGCCTTGGCGGTGGCAACCCTGGTCACCTGCGCGATCTTTGCGACCGCCACCGGCATCGTCGGTGCCGTGGTGACATTGATGGGCCTGCTCGCCTTGCCCGCCATGCTCAAATCGGGCTACGACGTTCGCCTGTCGGCCGGGGTGATCACCGCCGGCGGCTGCCTGGGCATCCTGATTCCGCCTTCCGTGTTGCTGATCGTGTATGGCGCCACCGCCGGCGTTTCGGTGGTGCAACTCTACGCCGGCGCTTTTTTTCCCGGCATCATGCTGGCCAGCCTCTACATCGGTTATGTGATCATCGTCGCCAAGTGGAAGCCGCATCTTGCGCCGCCACTGCCGATGGAAGAACGGCACATCGATCTGCCGGCGGCCAATGAAAAGATGCGCGAGTCGATCAGCCATCGGGTTCTGCCGGGCCTGATTGGCGCGCTCAAGGGTTCGCGCAATCTGGGCATCAGTACCGGAACAATTGCCAAGCAGGGGTTCATCGCCCTGCTGCCGGCGCTGACGCTGGTGTTGTTCCTCGGTCTTGCCTGGCACCTGGCGACCAAACCCGTGGTAACGGCCGAGACGGCTGGATTGATGCAAATGGGTGGCGGCATCGCCGAGGAATCGGTCGAGGACGCCGCAGGTGGTCTGCAGGAGCCAAAGGACGAGGGCCTTGCCGAACCGGAGGAAGAGGACGGCGATCTCAAGGAACCTCCGGCCGAGGGCGTCAAGGAACCGCCGGCCGCCAAGGGGTTGCCTGGTGCCGCCCGGCAAGCTCCGGCGGCAAAAGTTGCGGAAGCGCCGGCCAAGCCGGCAGCGACCGTCGTACCGCCAGCGCCGTCCGCAGGGGATACCGCCCCCGGCTCTGCCGCAGGCATAACTCCTGAAGCCGCTGAGCGTCTGCCGATTCCGACCTGGTACTGGGTTCTGGCCGGCGTCAGCCTTGCCAGCGCGGTCGGCTTCTACGCCATCTTTACCTTCGTCCGTCTCGAAGTGTTCAAGATGCTGCTGGGATCCTTCTTCCCTCTGGCGCTGATGATTCTCGCCGTGCTGGGCAGCATCGTCTTCGGCTTCGCCACGCCGACCGAAGCGGCTGCCCTGGGCTCAGCCGGTGGCCTCATCCTCGCGGCGGCTTACAAGC